>NZ_JBEFLV010000004.1:0-281727 GCF_040149365.1 Kluyvera huaxiensis | reverse complement strand
GATACGTCGGGGCTAAATCGCGCCAGCGCTGGCTGTTTTACGCGTATGACAGGCTCCGGAAGACGGTTGTTGCGCACGTATTCGGTGAACGCACTATGGCGACGCTGGGGCGTCTTATGAGCCTGCTGTCACCCTTTGACGTGGTGATATGGATGACGGATGGCTGGCCGCTGTATGAATCCCGCCTGAAGGGAAAGCTGCACGTAATCAGCAAGCGATATACGCAGCGAATTGAGCGGCATAACCTGAATCTGAGGCAGCACCTGGCACGGCTGGGACGGAAGTCGCTGTCGTTCTCAAAATCGGTGGAGCTGCATGACAAAGTCATCGGGCATTATCTGAACATAAAACACTATCAATAAGTTGGAGTCATTACCCTCCTTATTAATTGAGAATGTTATTCTCATCTTGTTAAAAGCAATGTTGGGCCCTGACGCCAGATGAATAATCTGTCGCACATGGATGATTAATGCGAAAACCAACACTCCCCAGTAGCAATTTGGCCTGAACATCGGCCACCATAATCACCATCTCCGGTTTAATTTTGAGATATCCAGATAAAATGACATGGTGGCTGCATTATTTCCCCGCAGACCAAACATTTTTTTCGTTTTCTGCCTTAAATAATATATATGTTTCTCATTGAACCCAGCTATTTCATTTATTTGCGATACAGAATATCCTTCGCAGAAATAGCGAAATACAATAAGCTCCCGTTCAGAGAATTCCCTCTGATTGAAAATAGACTCACTTGCCTCATACAGGCATGAGTACAGCTCTGCAAAGCTTATCCTCTCAGGGATGAGCCATGGAAACGGCCCCTGAAAAGCATAATCGGAAGAAACATCCATCTTGTATAACAGTATGATTCGGCAGTGAGAACTACGTGAAGCTAATAAACTGAGTATGCGGTGTCTTTCTACAACGTCAGAAATATAAACTACAATGACATCACTGACGGATGTTCGTAAGTAACACTGCGACTGCAATTGCCAGGAATGGATTATTGAAACGTTTCCATCCTGAATAACTTCATCATCTTGTAATGCAAAAAGGAAAAAACTGTTATCCGAGATAATACACTTTCTCATATATTACCCCAACATCCTGGTCAGACTTTATTTAGCATCCATGTTGCATAATGCTAAAACCCTACTATCCAAACACCAGACGATTATATACACAGCAGCTATATATCGTCAAAAACGATCAATTAATTGCTACTGATAGTTATTATCTATTAATTTGGCGGATATGGATCGCCTTGATCGATCAATTATTTAATAAAAACAGGCAGATCAAGTAAATAGACAATTTAATTTTAGGATTTTTCCAAAAATAAGAAATTATTCTTATTGCTGTGTATCGATAAGGGATTGTAATGTTATGTAAAGATTATGTTTGAATTCATAATTTAACTTAATTGTTACATATTGGTTAATTGATTTAAATCAATTAATCAGTTATGTCGAAAAACACTTAGATTGATCTGATGTGGCTTATCATAAATAACATAGCCATTTATAGGTAATAACCGATTCTGATAGATACTCTACAGAGAGTATGGGGAGCACCTGGCGGCAGGAAAATAGGTTGGAAGGTAAGTTCAGAACGAAAAAAGAGACAGCATGCATTTCTGCGATACTGCCTCTTCTAGCGACAAAGAAAAGCCCATTTGTCTGGCCCCGCGAGTCAGTTTGTTAACAACTCAACCCTCGCAGGAGCGCACGGTTACGCCTTGCTGATGATAACCGGTACGCTCTTATAGGCAGGCGTCAGACTTTGCGTATCCACGGCATCCAGCGACAGTAATACGTTAGCCTCGGGCAGGTAAGCACCAATAGACCCCGCAGCCATGCTGTAGATAACTACAGTCAAGCCGTACATGGTGCGCTGAGAATCCGGCTGGCCGTTATCATCCAGCGCCTGGAGATGAATAACATCCCCTTCAACCAGACCCCGTGCATCGGTTTCTGCCTGACTTAAGAACACTACATCACGACGTCCGGTGATCCCGCGATAGCGATCGTTCATCCCGTAAATCGTGGTGTTGTACTGATCGTGGCTACGCAGCGTGGCCAGCACCAGCGCATCGGCAGGCTGTTTATCACGTTTAACGGCATGCTGGCGGCTCACCACAAAATTGGCTTTACCGGTAGCGGTATGCCACTCGCGGCGTGAAGCCGGGATATCCATCCGAAAACCACCGGGCTTTTCGATCCGCGTATTATAGTCAGCGAACGATGGGATCACGTCGGCAATCGCCTCGCGAATCAAATCGTAGTTACCGCTCATCGCTTCCCAGTTAACAGGGGAATTCGGCAACGTGGCGCGAGCCATTTCGGCCACAATCGCCGGTTCTGATTTCAGCCACGCTGACGCGGGTTTCAACGCCCCGCAGGAGGCGTGTACCATCGACATGGAATCCTCAACGGTGACGGATTGAACGCCCGTCGACTGTATATCACGTTCGGTTCGCCCCAATGCGGGCAGTAAATAGTTGTGCTTCGCCAGCAACAGGTGCGAGCGGTTAAGTTTAGTCGCGACATGGACCTGCAGATCCAGCTTTTTCATCGCCTCGAAGGTCCGCTGCGGCTGCGGCATTGCCACCGCCAGATTGCCGCCCATACAGATAAGCGCTTTCGCCTCTTCCCGCTCGATGGCACGGATACTCTCCACGCTCGAACGACCGTGTTTACGCGACACGTTAATATTGAAGCGAGCTTCGAGACGCTGTAAAAACGCCTCTGACGCGGCTTCGTTGATTCCCACCGACCGGTCGCCCTGCACGTTAGAGTGGCCGCGCAGCGGACAAATACCGGCCCCGCGTTTGCCAATATTACCTTTTAGCAGCAGCAGGTTAACCAGTTGCTGAACGTTCTCGGTGCCGTTCTTATGCTGCGTAATCCCCAGCCCGTAGCAAACAATCGTCGCCTTCGATTTATCGTAGCGGTACGCCAGATCTTCCATCTGACTGCGCGTAAGCCCCGAGTCCTGTTCCAGATCTGCCCAGCGACACTGGTGCAGATCGTCATACAACGCTTGATACCCTTGGGTATGCTCAGCCAGAAACGCGCGGTCGAGGCACGGTTGCTGACCGAGCAAAATTCTGGCTTCATCCATCTCAATCAGCGCTTTCATTACCCCTTTGAGCAGCGAAGCATCACCGCCCATTTTAAGCTGGTAGTAATCATTACTCAGAACGGTGGAATGGCCTTTGAGCATATCGGTGGGGCTTTGCGGAAAGCTAAAGCGCTCAAGTCCTCGCTCCGCCAGCGGGTTAATAGAAATAATCCGTGCGCCGCGCTGCGCCACTTCCCGAAGCGTGGTTAACATCCGCGGGTGGTTGGTACCCGGATTATGGCCGATACAAATCACCAGATCGCAGTGCTCAAAATCCTCGAGTTCAACGGTACCTTTGCCCATCCCAATAGACTGGGTCAGCCCGGCGCTGGTTGGCCCGTGACACATGTTGGAGCAGTCGGGGAAGTTGTTGCTGCCGTATTCGCGGGCAAACAGCTGATAGAGGAATGCCGCTTCGTTGGAGGTACGTCCGGAGGTATAAAACTCTACCTGCTCCGGGGAATCATAGCTGCGTAGACGCTCGCCGATTTCCGCAAATGCCTGCTGCCACTCCACCGCCTGCCAGCGGTCGGTCGCGCGGTCATACTTCAGCGGATGCGTCAGGCGGCCGATATTTTCCAGCTCATAGTCGCTGTAATTCCAGAGTTCGGCCACCGAATGCTGGCGGAAAAACGCTGGCGAGGCTTTCTTACTGGTGGTCTCCCAGGAGACCGCCTTAACGCCGTTTTCGCAAAGCTCCATCGACGAACGATGCTCAGGGTCAGGCCACGCGCAGCCTGGGCAGTCAAAACCTTTTACCTGGTTCATCCTGAACATGGCGATAATATCGCGCGCAACGGCCTTTTGTGAAAATACCGACGCCGTCACTGCTTTGACCGCGCCCCATCCACCCGCAGGCCCTTGATAGCCGCTTACACCCTGAACCCCATTGCTCATTTTTACCGCTTATTCTGTAGACTATTTCAATACTGAATACGGTAGCAATTTCATCGGGCTAAAGATTTCCTCTTCACGGAGTACGCGGGCTCTACGCTGTACGGGTTAGAAAACCGCTCCCTGCAGGTGGCATATCTCATCACCCAAAGCACGCGAGACACAGGCGCTCCCACACGAAAAAAGGGGTTGATCTGATACGAACAACCTCTTATTTTCATCGCTGTTTTTTTAACTGGGCCCTACGATGTCGACGATGAAAACAGCGAACACGTTAGTGAACAGCGGAATAATAAGAAGAATAAGCTGAGGAATTTGTTATGTGGTTATTTATTGGTACCGCGGCTGTCGCCATTCTGGCAACGCTGATGCTGGTCTGGCTTGACGACAGAATTGCCGACCCAGAGTAGATACGGATAACGTTCCGCGCCAGAGGATGGCGCGGAACATGAAGCATTACAGAGACTTCGCCAGACGTTCCACGGCGGTCATCAAGCCATCTTCCGACACGGTGGAGTAGGATAAACGCAGGGTGCGGGTATCCGGATTGTCGTTATAGAACGCTTCACCCGGCACATACACTACGCCATTCTCCAGCGTCTTTTTCAGCCACTGCATGGTATCGAACGGATAGCGGAAGCGCGCCCACAGGAACATCCCCCCTTTCGGTCGGCTAAATTCCAGATGCTCGCCCAGGCGAGTTTCCAGCGCATTGGCCAGCGCTTCGCATTTCTTGCGGTAGTCTTCACGGATAAGCGCAATCTGGTTTTCCAGGCGATTCATACCCAGATACTCAGTAGTAATCACCTGCGACAACATATTGGTATGCAGATCGGCGGCCTGTTTGACGATAACCGTCTGCTGCGCCAGCCAGTCTGGCATCACTATCCAGCCAATACGCATCCCCGGCGCGAGGATCTTGGAGAAGGTTGAGGTGTACACCACCTGATCTTCACAGCCCAATTCCACAGCGTGCTGATACAACGGGCGCTGCACTTCATCGGTAAAGCTGATTTCGCCGTACGGATCGTCTTCGATGATCACAAAGTCATGCTGTTTCGCCAGCTCGACTAGCCGACGACGACGATCGTCGCTCAGAGTTTTACCGCCCGGATTACCGAAGGTTGGCACCAGATAAACCGCTTTGACGGTAGTGGTCGCCAGCAGTTCGGCAAGCTGTTCCACCAGCATGCCGTTGTCGTCGGTATCAACGCTGAGAATATTGGCCTGCGCCAGCTGGAAAACCTGCAGCGCCGCCAGATAGGTCGGACGCTCAACCACAATCGCATCGCCCGGATCGAGCAGCGTACGCGCTACAATATCCAGCGATTGCTGCGATCCAGAGGTGATGTACACATGGTTTGCCTGGCAGGCTACGCCGCGCGCCTGGCACAGCTCGCTGACGGCCTGACGCAGCGGCGGATAGCCTTCGGTCAAACCATACTGGAATGCGTCGTTGAAGCGCTCGCTCATCACTTTCTGCACCGCCAGCTCAAGCCCTTCGGTATCAAAAAGCTCCGGGGCAGGAATACCACCGCCAAGAGAAATCACGCCGGGCAATTTACTGTGTTTTAAGAGTTCGCGGACGGCGGAGGGTTTGAGTTCACCCGCGCGGACGGCAAGGCGCCGATCGTGCATAGTATTTTCCTTTTCTGTCTTGTTGTTGTGTTTATTGCCAGCGGATTTTTAAAAGTAGCCCGGTCGAACGCAGCGACATCGGGCTACTCATCCGCCTTTACTCGTTATCTTTTATGACGATCAGCGGTTCGATATCGCTCTCTTTTTTAATCACCAGAGAGTCATCGCCCCGCAGGCAGGTGCCGCCATAGTTACCGCCAACGGTAAAGGTACATACCTGAATATATTTTCCCGCCACGTTTGGCAAGCACCAAAGTTGCTGGTAAATATTTTTCCGGTCGACAAACTTACCGCTGGTTTGATCCAGCAGTTGATCATGACCGCTAACCAGATCGATATTGCTGCCGCAGCGGCCGGAAATCGGCTTCACGGCGTAGCCGGTTTTCGCCAGATGCTCACTCACCTCAAAATCGGTATCCAGTAGATACGGATGGTTCGGGAACAGCGACCACAGCACAGGCAGAATCGCTTTGTTACCCGGAATGACCGTCCACAGCGGTTCAAATACCATCACTTCCGGGCGCAGCAGCACGTCAATCAGGCGCACTTCATTATCCGGATGACCGGTACGAATCGGCACCGCCGCGTACTCGCTTTCACTGACTTCACGCACCTGTTCGATGGCAGTTTCCCATGCCCAGGTTTTCCACACGCAGTTAACCAGACGCCCGTCACCGTCAATCAACTGGCCTGCGGCATCCCAGCGCAGCTCATCAAGGCCGTAGAGAATTTTGCACTCAAAGCCCGCTTGGGTCAGCGCGCGCTGCATAAACTGGGCGTGATAGTTCTCTTCGAGATCTTTGTCCTGCATGATGTGCACGAACGGTCTGGCCAGGCTGTGTTTCCACGCCCCCACCAGCTCACTCAGCAGCTCTTCCGCCGGGTTATGACCGGTGCCCTGATAGCCGGTTTTCAGCCATTGTTCAAGGATCAGACCGCCTTCAGTATGGCAGGAAGCGGAGTCGGCATTGTATTCATAAACCTTCAGGCCGCGCTCATCCATGCAGAAATCCATCCGCCCGGTTATCATATCGTGGCGACGGCGCTGCCATGACAGACGCAGACGCGGCCAGAGGATTTTCGGGATATCAAACAACGCCAGCAGATTGTCGTCGCGCATCACTTTGTCGGTGGCGTGGAGATACATCAGGTGCATCTCGTTGGTCGCTTTAATCAGTTCCTGCTCTGCGCTTTCCGTCATGGTGAAGTACTGATACGGGTCGCGGTTAATCACGTGGCCGTTAGCGGCAACATACGCTTTTTGCAGCGAGTCGCGCTCGTCCAACCAATCGCCATCGAATTGACCGTGATTGTCGAGACGCGCCCCGCCAAGCTTCAGCGCCTCACCGGCAATGGCTGGCTGCGGCAAGCTATAACGCGCATCATCGCTCTGGATCATCCAGCCGAGAATGGTGGTGTCGTCGAAGGTGTCATGCAGGATGTAGTGACCGTCTTTGATTTCAAGCGTCAGCTCGCGGGTCCACTGCTGGCCTGCGGGCAGCGGCGAGTGCAGCACGTTCTGTTCGGCAATGCGCACTTTGTTGCCAAGCAACTGGGTAATGACCGCGACGTGGCCGGTTTCATTAAACTCACCGCCCTTCTGCCAGATAAGCAGCGAGCCGACGAGCGGCGGACGACGGGAGCCGTTAGCGAAAGCCTGCAAAGGAAGAATGGCGTCATTCACCACCTGGCGCAGATAGCGCAGCGAGAAGATCTCGTAGGCCATGCCGACATCGGTGAAGACAAATCCGTAGGTGATAAACAGGAAGCGGCGGGCAAACTCCACGCATTGCCACTTGTAGCCCATATATTCGTTGTCGATGTAGCTGCGAAACGATGCGTCGTCAGGCATGTCACCTGGCTTTAAACTGCTGTAATTCGAAGAGTAAATGGCTACGCCACCCGGCGCATACCCCAACAACGTGCCAAATGGGGCGTCACTATTGGTACTTCCCGTATTCATGAACCTTCCTCAAACATACCGTGCGATTTACTCGCCTGAACGTTGAAATTTATCCGACAAAAGTGGATTAATCATACACCCGAGTATGCGAGGATGACCTATCGCTGGGAAAAATAATCCTCCGAAAAATACACATTAACGACATCAGGAGTCCGCATGAGTTTACAGGCACAACCGCTGGTCTGGGGCCACGGAGCGCGCACGTTCGAGGTGTTTCTGGAACCTACCTGTCCATTTTCCGTAAAGACATTCAATAAGCTGGACGCGCTGCTAGCGCTGGCCGGCGAAGACAAGGTCAGCGTAAAAATTCGCTTGCAGTCACAGCCGTGGCATCTGTTTTCCGGGGTGATTGTTCGCTGCATTCTCGCCGCCTCTACCCTGGCAGACGGCAAAGCCGCCGCGCATAAGGTGATGAAAGCGGTCGCCGATCATCGCGAAGAGTTTGAATTTACCGATCACTGCAGCGGCCCCAACATGCAGGCCACACCGCAGGAGATTATTGAGCGCCTGGAACGCTACAGCGGCGTGCCGCTGGCCGAGGCGTTTGCCCAGCCCGAGCTGCAAAAAGAGATCAAATGGCACGCCCGCTATGCCCGGCAGAACGGCGTTCACGTCTCGCCAACCTTTATGGTTAACGGTCTGGTTCAGCCAGATTTAGGCAGCGGCGACGATATCAGCGTCTGGGCAGCACGGATTTTTGCCTGAGACTGCTACACTTTCACCCTCAACACATCATCAAAATAAGGCGAGCGATTATGTCAGAGAACACCTATCAGCCACCCAAAGTCTGGGAGTGGACGCAAAGCAGCGGCGGCGCATTCGCCAATATCAACCGCCCGATTTCCGGCGCAACTCATGAACAGGCGCTGCCGGTAGGCCAGCATCCACTTCAGCTTTACTCTCTGGGCACGCCAAACGGCCAGAAAGTTACCATCATGCTGGAAGAGCTGCTGGCGGTAGGCGTCACGGAAGCAGAGTACGATGCGTGGTTAATCCGCATTGGCGAGGGCGACCAGTTCTCCAGCGGTTTTGTCGAAGTGAATCCGAACTCAAAAATTCCTGCATTGAGCGACCATTCCACCACGCCGCCAACCCGCGTGTTCGAGTCCGGCAATATTCTGCTGTACCTGGCGGAGAAATTCGGTCACTTCCTGCCAAAAGACCCGGCAGGACGTACTGAAACCCTGAACTGGCTGTTCTGGCTTCAGGGCTCAGCCCCGTTCCTCGGCGGCGGCTTTGGCCACTTCTATAATTATGCGCCGGTCAAAATTGAGTACGCGATCAACCGCTTCACCATGGAAGCTAAGCGTCAACTCGACGTGCTGGACAAACAGCTGGCGCGCGGACGCTATGTTGCCGGAGAAGAGTACACCATCGCCGATATGGCAATCTGGCCGTGGTACGGCAACGTAGTGCTGGGCAACGTCTACGGCGCGGATGAGTTCCTCGACGCACAGAGCTACAAAAACGTGATGCGTTGGGCGCAGGACATCGCCAGCCGCCCAGGCGTGAAGCGTGGCCGTATCGTTAACCGCACCAATGGCCCATTGAATGAGCAGTTGCACGAGCGTCATGATGCCAGCGACTTCGATACCAACACCGAAGATAAGCGTCAGAAATAAACGTCTCCAGCCGGGTGCTTAGCACCCGGTTTTACTGCCCCTCCAGACGGTAGCCCGCCATAAAGTAGCGTACGGTGGTGCTGGAGTCGTGCTCCTTAAAGAAGTCCATCACCATCTCTTTATCCAGCCCGTAGCGCCGCGTCAAAATTCCCGCCTCCCAGGCACTCAACTGACGGTCGCCGGTTTTCTCAAACATGCGGTGCGAAAAGCCCAGCACGAAGCCGCGCTTGTAGTCCGCACAAAATCCGACCACTTTCTGCGCGCTATCGGCATAAGGCGCCTTCATCCCCGCAATCAGCCCCTTACCAAAATGGTTGTCCATCGTTCCCCCCACTCACTCGTTATATATAAAATTATATAGCGATATTTTGAGCAATGGCTAGCGCTATTTATCGGCTACCTATAAAGAGGCACAACGCTGGCTTTTTCTGCGCATGTGATCGAGCCAACGGGCATTCATATCGAAACAACGTATTGTGGAAACAGCGTTTCAAAAAAAGAAAGGAGAAGTTATGGCCTGGCAAGCAAACCCAGCCCGTTATGAAAGTATGCAGTATCGCTACTGTGGCCGCAGCGGCCTCCAGCTTCCTACTCTATCCCTCGGCCTATGGCACAGCTTTGGCCACATCCACGCACTCGATGAACAGCGCGCGCTGCTGCGCAAAGCCTTTGACTGCGGTATCACCCACTTCGACCTCGCCAATAACTACGGCCCACCACCGGGCAGCGCTGAAGAGAATTTCGGCCGTCTGTTACGTGACGATTTTGCCAGCTACCGCGACGAACTGATTATCTCCACCAAAGCGGGCTACGACATGTGGGCAGGGCCTTACGGATCCGGCGGCTCGCGCAAATATCTACTGTCCAGCCTCGATCAAAGCCTCAAGCGTATGGGGCTGGATTATGTCGATATCTTCTACTCTCACCGGGTCGATGAAAAAACGCCGATGGAAGAGACCGCCGCCGCGCTGGCGCAGGCGGTACAAAGCGGTAAAGCGCTATACGTAGGGATCACCTCGTATTCAACCGAACGCACCCAGGCAATGGCTGAACTGCTGCGCGAATGGAAAATCCCGTTACTCATCCACCAGCCGTCTTATAACTTGTTAAACCGCTGGGTAGATAAGAGCGGCCTGCTCGATGCCCTTGAACACAACGGCGTCGGCTGTATTGCCTTTACCCCACTAGCGCAAGGGCTGCTGACCGGTAAATACCTCAACGGTATTCCCGACGGTTCACGCATGCAAACAGAAGGTAAAAAGGCGCGAGGCCTAACGGAAAACATGCTGAGCGAAAGCAACCTGAGCAGCCTACGCTTGCTCAATGAATTGGCGCAGCAGCGTGGACAGTCGATGGCACAAATGGCGCTGAGCTGGCTGCTTAAAGACCAACGTGTGACGTCGGTCCTGATTGGCGCAAGCCGTCCGGAACAAATAGAAGAGAACGTGAAAGCGTTGGATAATCTGCATTTCTCGCCTGAAGAGCTGGCGCAGATAGATAAACACGTGGCGGATGGGCAGCTAAATCTCTGGCAGGCGTCGTCTGATAAATAGAGAGTCTGCGCATCAGCAGGCCGGATAAGGTGTTATCCGGCCTGCAATATATTCACAGGGAATACGCTAAAGTCAGCCTTTTTTCGCGCGGGTTACGCTATCGAGGTAGCCCATCACAAACGCCGAAAGTACAAAAGTCAGGTGGATAATCACGTACCACATCAGCTTGTTGTCCGGGACGTTTTTAGCATCCATAAACACTCGCAGCAGGTGAATAGACGAGATGGCCACAATCGACGCCGCCACTTTATTTTTCAGCGAGGTGGCATCCATTTTACCCAGCCAGTTCAGCTTCTCTTTGTGGGCGCTAATATCCAGCTGCGAGACGAAGTTCTCATAGCCGGAAAACATCACCATCACCAGCAACCCGCCGACCAGCGTCATGTCCACCAGCGACAGCAGGGTCAGTATCAGATCCGCTTCGGCCAGGCTGAAGATATTAGGCAGAACATGAAAGATCTCCTGAAAGAACTTGATGGCTAAAGCCAGCAGCCCCAGCGAAAGACCAAAATAAACCGGGGCCAGAATCCAGCGCGATGCATACATCATATTCTCAAGAAAGCGTTCCATAGTGTCCTGTTGATAAGTCAAATCCGGCAGAGAGTATATCGCAACTACGCAACATAATATCAACAGCTAAAATCACACATCATGAGGGCGAATAAACGGCCGCTGATAGTCTGGCCATACCAACGCAACCAGCTCGGGATAGGCTTCCTGAGCAAATTCCCGGTAGCACTGCTGAAGACTGGTCACCACCGGATCGCCCAGCGTAACCTGCTCGCCCTTGAGGCAGCGTCGTTTGATCTCGTCGTAATACTCATAGACGGCACCATTGAGGTCACGACAGCGCTCCTGCGCTTCAAAAAGGCCGGGCGTTTCTTTTAATTCATCAATCGACATGCGCTTAATCGTGGACTGGAGAAAATCGATATACTCATGATTAATACGCCAATACCATGGCGGGGTAATGGTACTCATCAGCCCGGCGAAATGGTTTTCACCTTCATCTTTGTTCAGCGTCGCGGCTTCTGTAGGTGCCGCCTTTTCATTATCAGTATCAGATGTTTCGTTATTTTGACCATACATGAAAAATAAAATAATGACGGTGAGTAACAGCAACACCATCACAAAATAAATAATACCGCTCATGGTTTTCTCCACTTTTTTTGATTTTAAAAGTGCTCCATGATAATGTCAACGAACCTCACTATAATAAAAACTACGCTCCTGCCAATCGAATGATGATGCCTATATGATAGCTGAAACCCTTATCCCAGCTCGCTTTTGTATCTCAGCCGTAGACGCTGAGAGCAGTGATGTGAAGCCGCTTCAGCTCGTCGAGCCGGAGAAGGCTTCGCTCGCCGATTGGCAGGATGAGATATTGATAAGCGGCGGTCAGTCCCGTAACCCATTACTCGAAGAGCGCGATCGTCATATTAAAGATAGATTATATCGGGTGGCTAAAATTGAAGCCTTTGCCCTTATGCTAAATAACCTGGTCGTACAGGGGGAGATCTCCGCGCTGGAGTTAAGTCAAATTATAGAGTTAAAAACCCAGGACATTAATGAAGACGGTAATAAAATCTGGCTTAATTTAATGACCCAGGAAAGAGCTGCTCCGCTGTTTTATAATCTGACGGAAAAGTAGTATGAAACTTGTCGATGTTACTGAGGCTAATATAACGTTAAGCCCGCAGATAAGTGATGAAACGCTTCTCCAGCGAAATCTTCAGGCATTACGTGATGAAAAAAACGCCGAAGGTCGTCGTATCTCTAGCCCTTCAGCGCCCATTCCCGCGGCGTTAGTCAAAATGAAGTGGCAAAACCGCCGTGAAATCTATGCTTATCAGGTCAAAGAGGAAATCTTTGGCTCCGCGCTGTGTGAAGTGATGGCGCGTTATCCCCACCTGCGGGACAAAATCCTGGCGCATACGGAAGCCTGCTATCAGCACGTCCTCAGCCGGGAGACCGCGACTCTCGAGATCAGTCGCGGCCTGGCCGACGGTGATTATCGGACGTCTAATATCATCCTGAAAATAGACAAGGATGACGAAAAACAGCCGGATCAGCCGATAATATCCAGAGCAAAATGATCGAACGCGCAGGAGCCGCCCGCTATCGTTGATTCCAGTGATAGCGCCAATAGCCCTACTTTTGCCCCAACCCATTTCCCTTTCCCTGCGGCAAAGGATTGCGGGATAGACCGCCAATCACCGCCATTCTGTCGCCAGGCAAAGCGGCAGATTCCCCCTAAGGAAACGTCTACCTTCATCTCGCAGGTTGCGGCATCAACATGCGCTATCGCCTCGCGGCTTTCACGTACGACTCCCGCATCGCTCATCCAGCCCGTCACCCACAGCAGCCGCTGCCTATCACCGACGTTTTCCAGCAGCAGTGCAGCATAACGTTCACCGTAGACAATCAGCCCACCGGCGTCACCGGACGTCGCCGCATTTAGCACCAACGAAGTCTGAGCGGAGAATTGCCAGGCCGGAAACTTTTGCAGCAACAGATTAGGTAGCCAGTAGAAATTATGCTTATTTTCTATCTGCGGTAGCGCGCAACAGCGGAGGTTCAACTGATGCTTTCCCGCTAGCAGCCACGCGGGATTGGGGTTGGCCTGCCACTGCCATTGCAGGCCGGGCTTACCATCAGAAAAATCATCGCTCGTTTGCGGCAGCACACGTGGGGATAGCGGCAGGCTTGCCGGGCGCGGCCCACGCATTATAGGTTGCCCTTCACCATCCTCACCCAGCGGTTCACCAATGCGTGGCCAGCCGTCGGCCTCCCAGCGCATCGGCTGAAGGTGCACAATGCGCCCGTACAAATGCGCGTCCTGGAAATGGACAAACCAACATTCGCCATCGTCCAGCTCAACCCACCCGCCCTGGTGCGGGCCATTAACCGGCGTATTCCCCTGGAACAAAACGTTTTTCGCCACCCACGGGCCCGTCATCTTTTTGGCACGCAGCACCGTTTCCCACCCGGTTTCCACACTGCCCGCTGGGGCAAAGATGTAATACCACTCGCCGCGTTTATAGACTTTTGGCCCTTCCAGCGTGGGCTGATCGCAGCTACCGTCATAGATAATGCGCCCTTCCCCCAAAAGCTGTTTACCGTCAGGTGACATAGCGAATAGCTGCAGTTGATGTTTAATCCCACTGCGGCTGTGGGCGAACGCGTGTACCAGCCATGCTTCGCCGTTGTCATCCCAAAACGGACACGGATCGATCCACCCTTTAGCCGCTTGCACACGGTGCGGTGGGCTCCACTCTCCCCATGGGGAGTCGGTGTGACACATGAAAATCCCTTCATCCGGGGTACTGAAAAACACCCACAGTTTATTATCGTGCCAGCGAATCGACGGCGCCCAGACGCCTTTTCCTGGCTGGTATTCATCAAACCCAGCCAGCGGTAAGGCGTTAAAAACATGATTGATGATTTTCCAGCTCACCAGGTCAGTCGAATGTAGAATCGGCAACGCTGGCATATGGTTAAAGCTGGAGGAAACCATAAAGAAATCATCGCCTACCCGCACGATATCCGGGTCTGAATAGTCCGCACAGAGGATCGGATTCTGATAGTCATTTGATGTCATCGCGCCCTCCTTAGGCCTTGTGCAGTACGCCAGTCACGGCTTCTGGTTTGGCATCGTTTAGCGCTGAGTTTGCCTGCTGGCGGGCCGACAAATCACGTTGAATCGTTGCCATCGCCTGATCATCGAGTTTATAAAAGCGCGACAACCACCACAGCACCAGATAGGAGAGCGATGGCCCCAGGGTCAGCAGCCCAACAATCCCCATTGTCGCCATCGGCGTTTGTACCGATACGCCCGCCTGATAGCCAAAGAATCCCAGCGAGAAGCCCACCACCGCACCGGCAACCGCCATCCCCATTTTCAGCGCAAACAGATTGCCAGAGTAAGACAGCCCGGTAATGCGACGACCAAATTTCCACTCGCCGTAGTCAGCGGCATTGGCCATCATGTTCCATTTAAACGGTTGATACATCTGGTGGAAGAAGCCAACGAGGAAATACAGCGGGAACACCACCGGCAGCCAGGTCGGCGGCACGAAGAACATCACCACACCGACCACAACCAACAGCAGGTTAATGTTTTTAAACAGCGACACTGCGCGATAGCGTTTTGCCAGCCAGCCTGCGGCGATACTGCCGATAATAGTGCCAACCACGCTGGTTGAAATAAACGCCGACTTCATCGCCGTCCCGGCTGCGGACTCGACGCCGCCCATCATCAGGTAGGTGGCGTAGTACAAGGTTGCCGCACCGCGCATAACCCCCGCCATGCTGGAGAAAAAGGTGATGATCGCCACGATCCGCCACTGATCGTTTGCCAGCAGCGAACGCAGATCCTCCCGAATACTACTTTGCTGTTCCACCGCCGGCGCAACACGCTCTTTGGTTGAGAAGAAACAGAACAGGAGCATCACTATGGCTATCATCCCCATGATCCCCATGGTGGCCTGAAAACCGAACTGCTTATCGTCTTTGCCCAGATAATCGACGAGGAACAAGGTCGCCACAGAGACCATCAGCCCGGCAACGGAAGAGATAGTAAACCGGTAAGATTGCGCCGACAGGCGGTCTTTTTCATCACGGGTAATGACACCGCCAAGCGCACAGTAGGGAATATTGATAAAGGTGTAACACAGCATTAGCAAGGTGTATGTCAGGTAGGCATATACCAACTTACCGGACTCACTAAAGGCTGGCGTAGTGAAGGTCATTACCGCCAGCACGGCGTAAGGAACAGCAAACCAGATAAGCCACGGGCGGAAGTGGCCCCAGCGGGTTTTTACCCGGTCGGCAACGATGCCGGTCAGCGGGTCGGTTATCGCATCAAGTACACGAGTCACCAGAAACATGACCCCCACAGCGGCTGCCGAGAGGCCGTATATATCCGTGTAAAACCAGGTCAAAAACATCGTTACCGAAGAGTAGACGATGCCGCAAGCGGCATCGCCCATGCCGTATCCCAGCTTTTCTGAAATAGACAATTTTGTATCGTTTGCCACGAGGTAATCCCCTTTAATTGAAGAGGCTTCAATGTAGGAGGATGAAAAAAACAATCCTATTGTCTTTTTTCGTACTGGTATTACGTTTTATAGCAACTGCGGAAGCTGTCACACATCTTGATCATTTATCATACAACTTTCATTTTTGTGACTTTACACCGGGCTAAATACTGAAACAGCCGACTACGGTTCATGCCCAACCCGATGCAGGTGCTTATATTATTGTTAGCATTCAGAATTAATCGCAGAAAGGTTAATAATATATTCCACGAATTAAATCGTACTAAATAACACTTAATTTTTGATTGTATTTAGAGAGTCACAATAGGACTTAAGGGAAATATTCAGCGCGGCAGGAGAGCATAAAAACGAATGGCGCAGAGTGCGCCATTCGGGATGATTATTTTTTGGCGACGGTCTCTTCGCCGACCAGGCCAATCTTCAGATAGCCTGCCTGATGTAGGGTGTCCATCACCTTCATCATCGTTTCGTAATCAACCGTCTTATCAGCACGGAAGAAGACGGTGGTATCTTTCTTACCTTCCGTCAGCGTTTCTAGCGCGGAAACCATGTTGTCTTCGGTAATGGGGTCATTGCCGAGGAACATAGATTTATCCGCTTTCACCGACAGATAAACCGGTTTTTCCGGACGCGGCTGCGGCTGGCTTGAAGAAGCCGGCAGGTTGACTTTAACATCAACGGTTGCCAGCGGTGCCGCCACCATGAAGATAATCAGCAGTACCAACATAACGTCGATAAACGGCGTTACGTTGATGTCATGCATTTCGCCGGTATCGTCCAGATTTTCATTAAGACGCATTGCCATGGGGCATTAACCTACTCGTAATTTCTGGGCGGTACGAACCGGATGCACGCCGCTGGCGCTGAGATCCAGATCGCGGCTCTGCAGCAGCAACACCTGGGCTGCAACGTCGCTGAGGCTCGCTTTAAAGCCGCCGATAAGACGCGCGAAGACGTTATAGATAACCACGGCAGGAATTGCAGCGAACAGACCAATTGCGGTCGCCAGCAGCGCTTCTGCAATACCCGGGGCCACGACCGCCAGGTTGGTGGTTTGCGTCTGGGCAATACCGATGAAGCTGTTCATGATGCCCCATACGGTACCAAACAGACCCACGAATGGAGAAATAGCACCGATGGTCGCGAGGAAGCCATTACCACGGCCCATGTGACGCCCAACCGCCGCCACGCGACGCTCAAGACGGAAACCGGTACGTTCTTTAATGCCTTCGTTATCTTCCGAACCCGCAGAGAGCTCCAGCTCGTTCTGCGCTTCGTTGATTAATTGGCTGCTCAGGCTGCGGGCATCAAATGCCGTTGCCACTTCACTCGCCTGGTTAAGAGAACGAACGTCCCCTAACAGTTTTTGTTCGCGCTTGAGGCGGCGCTTATGGGAGAGAAGCTCTGCACCCTTGCTGAAGAAGATGGCCCAGGTGACGACGGATGCCAAAATCAGGCCGATCATGACCACTTTAACCACGATGTCGGCATGATGATACATACCCCAAACGGAGAGATCCGCCTGCATCAAATTATTACCCACTGTGTATCTCCAGGACATAAATCACAAAATCTGAGCACAATAATATCAAAAAAACGTCGAATTGATAGTAGTTCTCATTAGTATTTGCATATTGACCTAAATCACACTTATTTTCCTTGCGCTTACGCAGTAAAAAAGTTTTCTCCGCCGGATACGGCAAAATTTTCTGCTGTATGTGCATGAAACGCTATACCCTGCTGACAATCGTGATAGTTTAGACGTCCAGACGTATAAAAACAGGTAAAACAGACATGGCAGATAAGCACCTCGATACCGCGCTGGTTAACGCCGGACGCAGTAAAAAATATACCCAGGGTTCGGTCAACAGCGTGATTCAGCGGGCTTCTTCGCTGGTCTTTGAAACGGTAGCCGCCAAGAAACACGCCACCCATAACCGCGCCAACGGCGAGCTGTTTTATGGCCGTCGCGGTACGCTCACCCATTTCTCGCTACAGGAAGCGATGTGTGAACTGGAAGGCGGTGCGGGCTGCGCCCTTTTCCCGTGCGGTGCGGCGGCTGTCGCCAATACCATTCTGGCGTTCGTCGAACAGGGCGATCACGTGCTGATGACCAACACCGCCTATGAGCCGAGCCAGGATTTCTGCACTAAAATTCTGGCCAAACTCGGCGTCGCCACCAGCTGGTTCGATCCGCTGATTGGCGAAGAGATTGCCACCCTCATCCAGCCCAATACCAAAGTGGTGTTCCTTGAGTCTCCGGGCTCCATCACCATGGAAGTCCATGACGTTCCGGCAATCGTTGCCGCCGTACGTCGCGTCGCCCCCGACGCTATCATCATGATCGATAACACCTGGGCGGCAGGCATCCTGTTCAAAGCGCTGGATTTCGGCATTGATATTTCGATTCAGGCGGGCACTAAATACCTGATCGGCCACTCCGACGCGATGGTCGGCACGGCGGTCTCTAACGAACGCTGCTGGCCGCAGCTACGCGAAAATGCCTATCTGATGGGCCAAATGCTCGACGCCGATACCGCCTACATGACCAGCCGCGGCCTGCGTACGCTGGGAGTACGTTTACGTCAGCACCATGAAAGCAGCCTGAAAGTCGCCGAATGGCTGGCGCAGCAGCCGCAGGTCGAGCGCGTCAACCATCCTGCACTCCCGGGTAGTAAAGGACATGAATTCTGGAAGCGTGATTTTACCGGCAGCAGCGGCCTGTTTTCTTTCGTGTTGAAAAAGCATCTGACCCACGATGAACTGGCAAACTACCTCGATAATTTCTCGCTTTTCAGCATGGCATATTCATGGGGTGGATTTGAGTCGCTGATTCTGGCGAATCAGCCGGAGGAACTTGCCAGCATTCGCCCTGACGGCAAAATCGACTTCAGCGGCACGTTAATTCGCGTCCATATCGGTTTAGAAAACGTTGACGATCTGATTGACGATTTAGCGGCAGGATTTTCCCGCATCGTGTAACATAGCCACCGCCCGACGGCGTAAGGTGTCGGGCAGGTTAACTTATTTTTTGGGCGCTCCGAGTGGCGCCTCAACGATGTTGAGAGCAGTCGTCTCCCGAATCGATACACCCACATCGGGCGTAAACAAATTACGCGTTGTTGTCAGAAAATCGGAACAACGCCGCTTCATTTGTTGCGTACGCGATCAAGGTGTTCTTAATCATTCGGGCGTACAATGTGTGAAAACGCTGTTCCACAGGAATGTTCATGGTCGTTATTCAAGAGATTGTCGCCGCGCTTTGGCAGCACGATTTTGCTGCTCTGGCGAATCCGCACGTCGTGGGGATCGTTTACCTGGTCATGTTTGCCACTCTGTTTCTGGAAAATGGCCTGCTTCCTGCCTCATTCTTACCCGGCGATAGCCTGCTGCTATTGGCGGGGGCACTCATTGCTAAGGGCGTGATGGGTTACGTGCCTACTCTGGTTATCCTGACGACTGCCGCCAGCCTCGGCTGCTGGTTAAGCTATATTCAGGGGCGCTGGCTGGGCAACACTCGCGTGGTGAAAGGCTGGCTGTCGCAACTGCCGGATAAATATCATCAGCGTGCAACCTGCATGTTTGACCGCCATGGTCTGCTGGCCCTGCTGGCCGGGCGCTTCCTGGCGTTTGTGCGTACCCTGCTGCCAACAATGGCGGGTATTTCCGGCTTACCTAACCGCCGTTTCCAGCTGTTTAACTGGCTGAGCGCGCTGCTGTGGGTTGGCGTGGTGACTAGCCTCGGCTATGCCCTGAGCATGATCCCCTTCGTCAAACGCCATGAAGATCAGGTCATGACCTTCCTGATGATTCTGCCAATATTCCTGCTGGTTGCCGGCCTTTTGGGTACGGTCATTGTGGTGATTAAGAAGAAGTACTGCGACGCCTGATTGGCGTATTCACCTGGGCGCTTTTACCGCGCGCATCTTGTGAATTATCTGAAACCCGGCAAATACCTAACATCGTTAGTTTAAGATTGAGATACCCGGGGCGACCGCCGGGTTTGGCGTCCCTCCGGGAACCAATTCCCGGCGTTTCCCCTAATCGCTTTGCTTAAGTGAACAGTGTTAGGTCTTTGCCGGGTTTGCTGTTTCTACATTCCGCGCAAACGCGCCGCATCTTCTCCCGGCGTGATGCCGAAGTAACGCTTAAACTCCCGGCTAAACTGCGACGCGCTCTCGTATCCCACCTGCATTGCCGCCGCGCTGGCCTTCAGTCCGTCATGCACCATCATCATTCTGGCTTTATGCAGGCGATAGGCTTTCAGATATTGCAGCGGTGAGGTGCTGGTGACAGATTTAAAATTATGGTGGAACGCCGACAGGCTCATATTCGCCTCCGCCGCCAGTTGGTCCACGCTTAGGGTTTCGGTGTACTGACTCTCAATGCGTTTGAGGACCCGGCTAATCTGGCTGAAATGGGTTTGACGACTAACCAGCGCCATCAGGGCACCGCCGCGCGGCCCAAGCAGCACGTGGTAGAGCATTTCGCGGATAATCTGTTTACCCAGGATACGCGCGTCCAGCGGTCGCTCCATCACATCAAGCAGGCGCTCTGCGGCGCAGAGAATTTCATCCGACAAGGTGGCGGAGTTTATCCCGCTTTCCGCCATCGCCGGACGAAACAGCGCATCCTCGCCAATATCCATTAGCAGTTCCTGCAACTGTAAAATATCGACGTCGAGGCGAAAACCCGCCAGAGGTGAGTCTTCGGTCGCAAAAGTTTCACATTCGAAGGGTAAAGGTACAGTCAGCAACAGGTATTCGTTGGCATCGTAACGAAAGGTGCGCTCATTGATATAACCGATTTTATAACCGGAAAAGAGAAACACGATGCCCGGCCGGTACATCACCGGCGTGCGCCCGTTCGGTTGAGTACCGTAGATCAGCTGAATATCAGGCAGCACGGCACGTAGATATTGTTCTTTATTTTTCAGCTGCTTAGTTTTTTCTGTCAGCAGCGCACAGATCTCTTCACGGTTCATCAATGGACGCTCCAGATACCTTTTCCGACGCAATCATTGTGGCCATGATTAATGCATTTCTCCAGCCTTATGGAGAAATGGGCAAGACAATCGCAGAAATGTGCATTGAGAGCTTTGCCGGTGAAGACCACAATGATGTCATTCGGCAGCGATCTTCGCCGCCTTGTTTTTCCACCTCTCAAGAAGGGAACGAGCAATGTTTAATTTCGATCTTCACACCCCGACCCGCATTCTGTTCGGTAAAGGCGCTATTGAAAATCTGCGCGCTCAGATCCCAGCTGACGCTCGCGTACTGGTGACTTACGGCGGCGGCAGCGTGAAAAAAACCGGCGTACTGGACCAGGTTCTGAACGCGCTGAAAGGTCTGGACGTGCTGGAATTCGGCGGTATTGAGCCAAACCCATCTTATGAAACCCTGATGAACGCGGTGAAAATTGCCCGCGAACAGAAAGTCACCTTCCTGCTGGCCGTTGGCGGCGGTTCCGTGCTGGATGGCACTAAATTTATTGCAGCAGCAGCCCACTACGATATCAACGTTGATCCTTGGGAAATTCTGGAAACCTACGGCAGCAACGTCACCAGCGCGATTCCGATGGGCTCCGTGCTGACTCTGCCTGCGACCGGTTCCGAATCCAACAAAGGCGCTGTCGTTTCGCGTAAAACCACCGGCGATAAACGCGCCTTTATGTCTGCACACGTGCAGCCCGTGTTTGCCATTCTCGACCCGGTTTACACCTACACCCTGCCGCCACGCCAGGTGGCTAACGGTGTCGTTGATGCCTTCGTGCACACCGTAGAGCAGTATGTGACCTACCCGGTTGACGGTAAAATTCAGGATCGCTTCGCAGAAGGCATTCTGCTGACGCTTATCGAAGACGGCCCGAAAGCGCTGAAAGAACCGGAAAACTACGCCGTACGTGCCAACATCATGTGGGCCGCTACTCAGGCGCTGAACGGTCTGATTGGGGCTGGCGTACCGCAGGACTGGGCCACCCATATGCTGGGCCACGAACTGACGGCAATGCACGGTCTGGACCACGCACAGACGCTGGCAATCGTTCTGCCATCCCTGTGGAATGAAAAACGCGACACCAAGCGTGCAAAACTGCTGCAGTACGCCGAACGCGTGTGGAACATTACCGAAGGCTCTGACGATGTGCGTATCGATGCAGCTATCGCCGCGACCCGCAGCTTCTTCGAACAGATGGGCGTACCAACCCGCTTCTCCGACTACGGTCTGGACGGCAGCTCCATCCCGGCGCTGTTGAAAAAACTCGAAGAACACGGCATGACCAAACTGGGTGAAAATCAGGATATTACCCTGGACGTGAGCCGCCGCATTTACGAAGCAGCCCGTTAATCCTTTCCCACTGAATACCGGCGTCAACACGGTTTTCCCCGGCCACGAGCTCAACAAAGCGGCTGGGGAAAACTGGCGCAGATAACGCATCGGCAGTTTGCAAAACGGCAAGTTTAACTTTCGTTTTTGCGTTTATAGACCAGACTTGATCCTACAAACCTTACCAGGGCATGCCCTGATAAGCTGTAAAAAAGGAGAAATGCATGACACATCCAACCGTGATTAAACTGCACGATGGCAATGTAATGCCGCAGTTGGGCCTGGGCGTATGGCAAGCCAGCAACGAAGAGGTTGTCGCCGCGATCCATAAGGCTATCGAGGTCGGCTATCGGTCTATTGATACCGCCGCCGCGTACAAAAACGAGTCGGGAGTCGGTAAAGCTATCAGCAGCGCAGGTGTGCCTCGCGAAGATCTGTTCATCACCTCTAAGCTTTGGAATGACGCGCATCAGCACCCGGCGCAAGCGCTGCAGGAAAGTCTGGAACACCTCCAGCTCGATTATCTCGATTTATATCTGATCCACTGGCCGGTTCCGGCGATTGACCATTATGTCGAGGCCTGGAAAGGACTCATTGAGCTGCAAAAACAGGGGCTGGTGAAGAGTATCGGCGTCTGTAACTTCCAGGTTCCCCACCTGCAACGGCTGATTGATGAGACCGGTATCGCGCCGGTGATTAACCAGATTGAACTCCACCCGCTGATGCAACAACGCCAGCTCAATACCTGGAATGCGATGCATAAAATCCAGACCGAATCCTGGAGCCCTCTGGCTCAGGGTGGCGCAGGCGTGTTCGATCAGAAAATCATCCATCAATTAGCGGATAAATACGGCAAAACCCCGGCGCAGATCGTCATTCGCTGGCACCTGGACAGTGGTCTGGTGGTGATCCCGAAATCGGTGACGCCATCGCGTATCGTTGAGAACTTCAACGTCTGGGATTTCCGTCTGGATAAAGAGGAATTGAGTGCAATCACCAAGCTGGACCAGAGCAAGCGTCTGGGGCCAGACCCGGATCAGTTCGGCGGGTAATCCTTCCTGCTCCGCCAGATTCTGGCGGAGCATTTCACCTTCACCCCGAAGCGGTAAGAAAACCTCTCCGGGGCCAGCACCCGCTTAGCGCGATGCCGGTTTAGGGCGTTTTTTCCCTTTGTTATCCGCAGGCGTCTGGCGTTGATGCGCCACCGGCGTGTGCTTGGTCAGCGCCGGGCGAGTATTGCGGTTTTGACGACGCGCTTCGCGCATTTCGTCAATAGTCGGCGCCGGTACCAGACAGTCTCGACGGCTGCCGATCAGGTGCTTTTTACCCATCGTTTCCAGCGCCTGACGGATCAGCGGCCAGTTAGCCGGATCGTGATAACGCAGCAGCGCTTTATGCAGACGACGCTGCTTGTCGCCCTTAGGAATCACCACATCTTCACTCTTATAACCAATCTTACCCAGCGGGTTCTTACCGGTGTAATACATGGTGGTCGAGTTGGCCAGCGGCGACGGATAGAAGTTCTGCACCTGATCGAGGCGGAAACGACGCTGTTTCAGCCACAGCGCTAAATTCACCATGTCTTCATCACGTGTGCCTGGGTGCGCCGAGATAAAGTACGGGATCAAATACTGCTCTTTACCCGCCTGTTTTGAGTAGGTATCAAACAGCTCTTTAAAGCGGTCATAGGTGCCCATGCCCGGCTTCATCATCTTCGACAGCGGCCCTTCTTCGGTATGCTCCGGCGCAATCTTCAGGTAGCCGCCCACGTGGTGGGTCGCCAGCTCTTTGATATAGCGCGGATCTTCAACCGCAATGTCATAACGCACGCCGGAAGCAATGAGGATTTTCTTGATGCCTTTAAGCTCGCGGGCACGACGATAAAGATTAATCGTCGGTTCGTGGTTGGTATCCATATGTGGGCAGATGTCCGGATACACGCACGACAGGCGACGACAGGTCTGCTCCGCGCGCGGGGACTTACAGCGCAACATATACATGTTGGCCGTCGGGCCGCCGAGGTCAGAGATAATCCCGGTAAAGCCGGGAACCGTGTCGCGAATAGCTTCGATTTCATTAACAATCGAATCTTCCGAACGGCTCTGAATAATACGCCCTTCGTGCTCGGTGATAGAACAGAACGAACAGCCGCCGAAGCAACCGCGCATGATGTTAATCGAGAAGCGAATCATATCGTACGCCGGGATACGGGCATCGCCGTATGACGGGTGCGGAATACGCTGATACGGCAGCGCGAATACGCTGTCCATCTCTTCGGTCGACAGCGGGATAGCCGGTGGGTTAACCCAAATATAGCGTTCACCGTGTTTTTGCATCAGCGCACGGGCGCAGCCCGGGTTGGTTTCATGATGCAAAATACGTGAAGCGTGAGCGTAGAGAACTTTGTCGCCTTTCACCTTCTCGAAAGACGGCAGCAGAACGTAGGTTTTTTCCCATGGCTTCGGACGCGGCGGCTGTACGGTGACGCGCTTAGCTTCCTGCTTTGGCGGTGCCACGGTTTTGTTATCGGCACACGGCAGGTCTTCACCATACGGATGCGGAATCGGGTCGATTTTGCCCGGGGTGTCGAGGCGCGTGGAGTCGACACCGCTCCAGCCCGGTAGCGCTTCTTTCACCATGATAGCGGTGTTACGCACATCGCGAATTTGGGCGATAGGCTCACCGGCAGCCAGACGGTGTGCGACTTCGACCAGCGGGCGCTCGCCGTTGCCGAACATCAGCATGTCGGCTTTAGAGTCGACCAGCACAGAGCGGCGTACGGTATCAGACCAGTAGTCGTAATGCGCGGTGCGGCGCAGGCTTGCTTCAATGCCGCCAAGAATGACCGGCACATCTTTCCACGCTTCTTTACAGCGCTGGGTATACACCAGCGTCGCGCGGTCCGGGCGTTTCCCGGCGACGTTACCCGCCGTGTAGGCATCGTCATGGCGCAGCTTGCGGTCTGCGGTGTAGCGGTTAATCATCGAGTCCATGTTGCCAGCGGTCACGCCGAAGAACAGGTTTGGTTTGCCCAGACGCATAAAGTCGTCTTTGCTGTTCCAGTCCGGCTGGGCGATGATCCCCACGCGGAAACCCTGAGCTTCCAGCATTCGGCCGCAAATCGCCATCCCAAAGCTCGGGTGGTCGACGTAGGCATCGCCGGTTACCAGAATAATGTCGCAGCTATCCCAGCCGAGTTGATCCATCTCTTCACGTGACATCGGCAAAAATGGAGCCGGCCCAAAGCAGGCGGCCCAGTACTGCGGCCAGGAGAAAAGGTCGCGATCCGGTTGGATCAGGGAGATAGCGCTCATTATGCTTCCAAAAAAATGGTAAAAAAATAATCAAAGGCCGGGGATTATAAGCCCGAATGGCCTATGAATGAAGTGGGATTATTGATGAAGTCATAACCCCGGCATCGCGACGCGCTACCGGGGTTATCGATATGAGGCGATTTACCGGCAGGCCATGAACGCAGCCGCCGGGATTTTATTTAATTACGGCGCGGGGTTAACCAGAATTTGACCAATAGAGCCACGGTCCGCCAGTTCCAGCGTCTGGCTGGAATACTGGAACGGGAAGTGCGGCCATGACGGCTGCGCGTAATACACCAGCAGCTCCACCTGACCATCAACCCATACGGTGTCTTTCCAGCCCCGGTCTTCCGGCATTGGCGTCGCACCGTTGACGTTACGAACCTGGAACGTCACTCCTTCAATATGGAATGACTGCGGCGCGTCGGCGCGAACGGTCCAGCGCTCCCACGTCCCTTGTTGGGCCGTGATATCAATACGTTGTGGATCCCAGCGCTGACCGTTAATCCCCGGATCGTCACCCAACAGAATATCGCGGCTGCGAATCGGGGTACCACTAAGCACGTCCGTCGGCAGTATGCGCATCGGTAAGTTATCGGTCACTAACGGTAACAGGCCCGTAGGACGTAGGGTCAGTACCAGCGTAGAGATCAAAATACTCGACGGCTCAAAGAAGCCGCGGATACGCTCCATAATGCTGGCTGACTCGCCACAGGTGATCGACACTTCATCGCCGTTGGTCATATCCACCAGGATTTCCCGGCGCTCGCCCGGCGCCAGCGAAATCTGCTTGGCTGAAACCGGAGCGGGCAAGAAGCCCTGATCGCTGGAGATCACGTGCAACGGGCGACCGTCGCTCATCTGCAGTAAATAACGACGCGAGTTGGAGGCGTTGAGCAGACGCAGACGGACCCAGCCGCGTGATACTTCGACATAGGGACTCTGTACGCCATTCACCAGCAGCGTATCGCCAACAAAGCCGCCGCTGCCCGGTTCGTCGTACACCGGCGTACCAAAGTTATCCAGACGCTTATCTTGAATGATGATCGGGAAGTCATCTACACCGTAGTGATTCGGGAAAGGTAAGGACTTACTAACTTCATCTTCCACCAGCCACATGCCCGCCAGGCCGTTGTAAACCTGCTGTGCCGTATGGTTTGGCGTATTGGCCTGATACCACAGGGTTGCCGCGTTTTGACGAATCGGCAGCACCGGAGCCCAATCAGCGTTCGGCGTCATCATACGCGCAGCACCGCCAATCAGCGGGCCTGGAACCTGCAGGCCGCGAACGGTCATGGCGACATTTTCAGTCAGTCGGTTGCTGTAGATGAGCTTAACATCATCGCCTTTCCAGACGCGGATCGTCGGCCCAAGATAACGGCCATTGATGCCCCAGACGTTCGCGCGGGTGCCTTCAGCAAAGGACCAATGCGTACGCTGCATCGTTAAGAAAAGGGGTTGTCCGCGGCGGGACTCCAACAGCGGTGGAACCGGCAATGGGAGTTGCTTTCCTGCGGCCTGCGCTCTCAGCGGCACGGCGCCCGCACAAAGCGCAACGCCCGAAGCCTGAATAAACTGACGCCGACTGAGTGACATATAAGCTCCATCAAAACTGACAAATCAAAAATGGGAAATCAATTTCCCAACAGCAAAACGACACACGATGCGGGCGATAGCCCGCATCACAATGCAATATTACACTTTACCGGCAGACTCACGCTGAGCGACTTCACGATCCAGCTCGTCAATTTTTGCCTTCATCACTTCACGACAATGTTTCGCCAAATCACGCACCTGGTCTTTATTCCACGCGCTGGTATCGATTGGCGGCAGCATTTCCACGATCACTAAACCGTTATTCCAGCGGTTGAGATTAATCTTGTTCGACGTATTTGAAACGCAGACCGGAATAATCGGTACGCCTGCCGCAAGCGCCGCATGAAACGCGCCGGTTTTAAACGGTAACAGACCGCGACCACGGCTGCGGGTCCCTTCCGGGAACATCCAGAAAGAGATTTTGCGTTTATTGAACGAATTCACCACTTCCGCAATGGTGCTGTGAGCAGCGGCACGGTTATTACGATCAATGAGCAGGTTGCCCGTCAGCCAGTAAATCTGACCAAAGAACGGGATCCACACCAGACTCTTTTTACCAACGGTTACGGTTGGCGGCTGCACGATGTTCGCGGCCGTCACCATATCGTAGTTATTCTGGTGGTTGGCGATATAGATAGCGTTGCCATAGCTCTCAGCATCAGCAGGCTTGCGGGTCTCGACCTTTAAGCCAAAAACTGGCGCCATACGACCAAACATGCGACCAAAAGTGGAGACATGTTTTGGATTGCGCGGGCTGAACAGGCAGTAGATACAGCCAAAGATGCATACCAGGATGCAATAAATGACAACAATAATGACACGTAAAATTAATAGCATAGCGTCCTCTGAACCCTGAACCGCTTAGAATTATACCCGTCAGATTGAATGATGGCGTGCGCAATACGCACCAGCACCACAGACAACTCACGGGGCATATAAACACATTATCTTTCAAGCCACTCGCCCCTTTGGGACCCGCGCTAGCACGGCACAAAACGCGAACGCGTTGCGTGATGCCTCTTGGATGATGATGTGTATAGATCGGACAAGGCTTTGTTACTTGCAGACCCCTGCAAAAGGGTATTGTTAATCGCAACGGCTGAATTAACAACGATTTTATGTATTCCGTAATGTCCCCCGCCTGACGACGGGGGAATAAGATTACTCTTCGCTGTCGCCCGCCGAAGCGCGCTGCGGCGAATCAATCTCTACGCGGTCAATTTTCTGCAGACCGCGCATCAACGTACCGCGACGACCGCGCTCACCGGTGACTTTCTGCAGCTCTTCCGGACGCAGTTTGATTTTACGTTTACCCACGTGGAAGGTCAGCGTACTTTGCGGCGGCAGAATGTAGAGATGCGCCAGACTATCAACGCCGCTCGCCGCTTCCGCTGACGGGATGTTGATAATCTTGTTGCCTTTGCCTTTCGACAGCTGCGGCAGATCGCTTAGCGGGAACATCAGCATACGACCTGCGCTGGTAATAGCCAGCAGCATATCCGACTCATCTTCCACCACCAGCGGCGGCATAACGTGCGCATTTTCCGGCAGCGAAATCAGCGCCTTACCTGCACGGTTACGAGCCACCAAATCGTTGAAGGTGCACAGGAAACCGTAACCAGCATCGGAAGCCATCAGCAGTTTCCGATCGTCGTTTTCCATCAGCATATGCTCAACAGTGGCACCCGGCGGCAGCGTCAGCTTGCCGGTTAACGGTTCGCCCTGCCCGCGCGCGGACGGTAGCGTAATCGGATCGATGGCGTAGCTACGCCCGGTGGTATCGACAAACACCACCGGTTGATTGCTCTTACCTTTCACCGAGGCTTTCCAGCTATCGCCGGATTTATAGCTGAGCCCCTGCGCATCAATATCATGGCCTTTGGCGCTACGCACCCAGCCCATCTGCGACAAAACGATAGTGACAGGTTCAGATGGCAGCATGTCATGGTCGCTCATGGCCTTCGCTTCTTCGCGCTCGCGCAGCGGAGAACGGCGGTCATCGCCAAAGGCGTCGGAGTCGGCCTGCAGCTCTTTCTTCAGCAGGTTGCTCATCTTGCGCTCAGACGCGAGGATGGCCTGCAGCTGATCGCGCTCTTTCGCCAAATCATCTTGCTCACCGCGGATCTTCACCTCTTCCAGCTTGGCGAGATGGCGCAGTTTCAGCTCAAGAATCGCTTCCGCCTGGGTTTCGCTGATACCAAAGCGCGACATCAGCGCAGGCTTCGGTTCATCTTCCGTACGGATTATCTCAATCACTTCATCAATGTTGAGGAAGGCCACCAGCAAACCTTCGAGGATATGCAGGCGCTTAAGCACTTTTTCCAGACGGTAGTTCAGGCGACGACGTACGGTATCACGACGGAATGCCAGCCATTCGGTGAGGATCTCCAGCAGGTTTTTCACCGCCGGACGCCCATCGAGGCCAATCATGTTGAGGTTGATACGGTAGCTTTTTTCCAGGTCGGTGGTGACGAACAGGTGATTCATCACCGGCTCCATATCCACACGGTTGGAGCGCGGCACAATCACCAGACGCGTCGGGTTTTCGTGGTCAGACTCATCGCGCAGGTCATCAACCATCGGCAGCTTTTTATTGCGCATCTGGGCTGCAATCTGCTCCAGCACTTTTGCGCCGGAAACCTGATGCGGCAGCGCGGTAATCACCACCGCACCGTCTTCTTTGTGCCACACAGCGCGCATACGCACGGAACCGCGACCGTTCTGGTAGATTTTGCGGATTTCCGAGCGAGGGGTAATGATTTCCGCTTCCGTCGGGTAATCCGGCCCCTGCACGATATCCAGCACTTCATCGAGCGTAGTCTGCGGTTTTTCAATTAAGGTGATTGCCGCTTTAGCCACTTCACGCAGGTTGTGCGGCGGAATATCCGTCGCCATACCGACGGCAATACCGGTGGTACCGTTCAGCAGAATATTCGGCAGACGCGCAGGCAGCATTTTCGGCTCCTGCATCGTACCATCGAAGTTCGGCGCCCAATCAGCCGTGCCTTGACCCAGTTCGCTTAACAGCAGATCAGCGTACTTAGACAAACGGGATTCGGTGTAACGCATTGCCGCGAACGATTTCGGATCGTCCGGCGCACCCCAGTTACCCTGCCCGTCAACCAACGGATAACGGTAAGAGAACGGCTGCGCCATCAACACCATCGCTTCGTAACAGGCGCTATCGCCGTGCGGATGGTACTTACCCAATACGTCACCAACGGTACGGGCGGATTTTTTAAATTTGGCACTGGCGTTAAGCCCCAGCTCCGACATCGCATAGACGATGCGACGCTGTACCGGCTTTAAGCCGTCACCGATAAACGGCAACGCCCTGTCCATGATGACGTACATGGAATAGTTTAAGTAGGCGTTTTCCGTGAATTCATGTAGCGCAAGGCGCTCTGCCATATCGCTCATTAACTGGGGATCCTCAATCTGCATGCTGACCGTACGGACGGCAATATTGCCGCAGATAATACCCTATCTCACGTTCTGAGTCACAGCCCGTGAGATAGGTTGCAGGATGGTTAACGCAGCGGTAAATAAATATCGGTTTCTAGCTCATGCTCCGGCACATCGTTAATAAGATTGAGGTAGTGGAAAAACACCGGGGCATCGCGCAGGGCCTCGCCGCTGCCCGGTAGCCAGTCGCGGAACATCGCCCACACCGTCTGGGAAATATTGTCCAGCGAACCGTTATGCCGCCCAACGGCATAGCGCCCACCGGCTATTTCACCGTTGATCACACCAAAATCGTTCTCCGGGATAGCTGCCGACACGCTGCCGCAGATATCGAAGCGGAAGGCTTCGGCAGAGGTAGTGGCCGGATCGTCCCAGGCGATACCAAACGTTTTACTGTCACGCACGGGTGATAAACCGGTGCTTTTACGCCACGCGATAAAGGTCGCGGCGCTGTCGTTAACGAGTTCCGGACTACCACGGTGTTGCAGCATCGCCACCGGCGTTTGCGGGAAATCGACAATATTCACTTCCATCGTTTGCGGCTCCTGTGAGGCCATTTTCGGGACGCGCTGGTGCCAGTCCAGCCAGTCCGGCCGTTGGCGGAACTGGCTTGGGCTTTTACCGAACGCGGTTCTGAAGGCGCGGCTGAACGATTCAGGGCTCTGAAACCCGGCATCAAGCGCAATATCGATAACCTTATCCTGCGGATTAAACGCCAGCCGCCAGGAAGCCCGGCGCAGGCGCAGCCACTGAATATAGCGATACAGCGGCTGGCCGCTGAAGGCCAGAAACTGGCGATGGAAATGATAAGGTGAACAGCAGGCCAGCGCGCTGAGTTTCTCAAGCGTTAGCACTTCATCGAGATGGCGGGCGATATAGTCGCACACCATTGAGAAGCGCTCGCGGTACGCCGTTGTGATTGCATCGTTCATTGCATCCTCCTGATGACCTACTTTGCCTTTCCGGTCGACAATAATCCTGACCGATCTTGCGCAATGCAGTCGAAAACGAGGAGCGGCGGCAGGCGTTAGTTACTGACTTTACGGATCTGCTTCACATCAATTTCGACTGAGTTCCAGTCTTTGTCCACTTCGCCCTGAATCTCAACCAAATCCTGTGGCGTGATGGTCTGGCCGTTCCAGCGTTTATGGTCGATATCGACGTTCACAGTGCCGCTCGAATCCTTGAAAATATACAGATCGTCGGAGACGCGCTCGATAATATTACCGCGCAGAGTGACCCAGGTATCGTCACGCATCGATTTGGCATTTGCCGCCGTGGTGACGGTACCGTTTGGACCGACGAAACCGCCAGCCTGCGAGGTCGTCGTCGTGCTAGCCGGGCCGGAAAAACCGCCCTGATTAGCAGCCAAAGCCGGTGCGGAGGCCAGTGCCAGAATGGCGGCGATAGCAGCAAGTTTCTTCATGATATGTTCTCCCTTATTGGTTTCTGACGCCTATTACACACGCCAATTCTTAACAACTTCTTAAGGAAAAAAAAGATTTTTTATTGCTGTACAGCAGCCGTAAAGGCGCGGTTTACTTGGCTTATAGGGCAGCAGGCAAGGAGTGGCAAATGCGAATTCTATTAGTAGAAGATGACAAACTGATTGGCGACGGCATCAAAACCGGGCTCGGCAAAATGGGCTTTAGCATCGATTGGTTTACCCGTGGTGAAGAGGGCAAAATTGCACTCTACAGCGCGCCGTATGATGCGGTGATCCTCGACCTGACGCTTCCAGGTATCGACGGGCTGGATATTCTGCGCGAGTGGCGCGAAAAATCCCACCACGAGCCAGTGCTGATCCTGACCGCACGCGATGCCCTGAACCAGCGTGTGGAAGGACTTCGTCTTGGTGCCGATGACTACCTGTGCAAACCCTTTGCCCTGATTGAAGTCGCCGCGCGGCTGGAAGCATTGATTCGTCGGGCGCATGGGCAAACCAGCAGCGTGCTGCGCCACGGCGGCGTCGAACTCTGTCCGGGAAAACTGGTCGCCACCCTCGACGGTGAACCGCTGGCGCTAAAGCCGAAAGAGTTTGCGCTACTGGAGCTATTGTTGCGTAACGCCGGACGCGTGCTGCCGCGTAAGCTAATTGAAGAGAAACTCTATAGCTGGGATGAAGAAGTCACCAGCAACGCCATTGAAGTCCACGTCCACCATCTGCGCCGCAAGCTCGGCAGCCATTTTATCCGTACCGTCCACGGTATCGGCTACACCCTGGGTGACCAATGAATCTGCTCCGCCGCCTGAGTTTACGCTTTCGCCTGACGCTGCTGTTTATGCTCCTCGCCGCCGTGGCATGGTGTTTTGCCAGCGCCATCGCCTGGGAGCAGACCACGAATAAACTCGACAAGCTGTTCGACACCCAGCAGATGCTGTTCGCTAAACGCATCAGCGCCATGGACTTTGCCGACCTGCCGACCTCCCGACAGTGGATTCGTGCGCCCAAGAAGGTCAAACATGGGCATCTGGATGAAGATGCCCTGGCCTTCGCTATCTATACCGTCGACGGTGAAATGGTGCTGCATGATGGCGAGAACGGGCCGTACATTCCGTACCATTATCGCCGTGAAGGTTTTGATGACGGCCAGCTCAGCAATGATGACGATCGCTGGCGTTTTCTATGGCTCACCACCGCCGATAAAAAATACCGCATTGTGGTCGGCCAGGAGTGGGACTACCGCCGCGAGATGGCGCTGGATATCATCATCGGTCAGCTCACTCCGTGGCTCGTCGCCCTGCCAGTCATGTTTTTACTGTTGATACTGCTGTTGAGCCGCGAGCTGGCGCCGCTGAAAAAGCTGACCCGAACCCTGCGTCAGCGCGATCCTGACGCCAGCGACCCGCTCGATACTAAAGGCGTGCCAAGTGAAGTCCGGCCGCTGCTGGATGCTCTGAATCACCTGTTCCGCCGCACCCAGGACATGATGATCCGCGAACGACGCTTTACCTCCGACGCCGCCCATGAGCTACGCAGCCCGCTGACCGCGCTGCGGGTACAGGCGGAAGTGGCGCAAATGTCGCAAGATGATCCGCAAAGCCAGAGCAAAGCGCTCTTACAGGTGCACGCCGGGATCGATCGCGCCACCCGCCTGGTAGAACAGCTTCTTACCCTCTCCCGCCTCGACTCGCTGGAGCAGTTGGCCGACGTGCAGACGGTGAATCTCGACGATTTGCTGCAATCTTCGGTGATGGATATCTACCACTCGGCGCAAAAATCCGGGATTGAGATTCGCCTGCATCTGCACGCCCAGCGAGTCAGCCGCACCGCCCAACCGCTACTGCTTAGCCTGCTGGTCCGCAACCTGCTGGATAACGCCGTGCGCTACAGCCCTCCGGGCAGCGTGGTCGACGTCACGCTTGAGCGCAGCGGTTTCAGCGTTCGCGATAACGGGCCGGGTATTAGCCCAGAGGCACTGGCGCGCGTCGGCGAACGCTTCTACCGCCCTCCAGGACAGGATGAAACGGGTAGCGGTCTGGGGTTGTCGATTGTGCAGCGTATTGCCGCATTGCATCAGATGTCTGTCACCTTCAGTAACGCGCCAGAAGGCGGCTTCCGAGTAGAGGTTCTCTGGTAGCAGAATTATTGCGTTTTCAGCAAAAGACTTTGCACATTTTGTACATTTAACCGCTGTACTGAGCCGAGTATTATGGCTGACAAACGCATTTTCCTGAGGATAAATAATGAGCAACATTCTGATCGTCAACGGCGCGAAAAAATTCGGCCACTCTAACGGCCAACTCAACGACACCCTGACTGAAGTCGCGGAGACCTATCTGCGCGACCTCGGGCATGATGTTAAAGTCGTTCGTGCCGATGGCGACTACGACGTCAAAGCAGAAGTGCAGAATTTCCTGTGGGCCGATACCGTTATCTGGCAGATGCCAGGCTGGTGGATGGGCGCACCGTGGACCGTGAAAAAATACATCGATGACGTATTCACCGAAGGTCATGGTTCCCTGTACGCCAGCGATGGTCGCACCCGTTCCGACGCCAGCAAAAAATATGGCTCCGGCGGTCTGATTCAGGGTAAAACCTATATGCTGTCCCTGACCTGGAACGCACCGATGGAAGCCTTCACCGATAAAGAACAGTTCTTCCACGGCGTGGGCGTTGACGGTGTATATCTGCCATTCCACAAAGCCAACCAGTTCCTGGGAATGGAAGCGCTGCCAACCTTCATCACCAATGACGTTATCAAAATGCCGGACGTTCCACGTTATGTTGCAGAATACCGCGAGCATCTTGGGAAGATTTTTGCTTAACTGGTATGCTGGAATTAGAAGGAGTTAATCATGTTGACCGTTATTGCTGAAATCCGTACTCGTCCAGGACAACACCACCGCCAGGCGGTGCTGGAACAGTTTACGAAAATTATCCCTACCGTACTCAAAGAAGACGGTTGCCACGGCTACGCGCCGCTGGTTGATAACGCCGCTGGCGTAAGTTTCCAGACGACTGCACCGGACTCTATCGTGATGGTAGAAGTGTGGGAAAGCGTTGCCCACCTTGAAGCACACCTGCAAACCCCGCACATGAAAGCATGGGGCGAAGCGGTGAAAGGCGACGTGCTGGATACCACTATTCGTATCCTGGAACCGGGCGTTTAAGCGTTCGTTTCATACGGTGATTAACCGGGTTGCATTACGTTGACCCGGTGATATGACATACCCGGAGTCGGCGCTCACGCACCTCGTCCGGGTAATTAACTGCCGTTACCAGTACAGTTTCCAGCTCTGCGTCATGCGCACCAGCGCTTCTACATAGAAGTAATCCCCCCAGCTACAGCACTCATCCACGCCTTTATCGCTGGCGAAATGATAAACCGAATGCTTCAGCACGCCGGTACTCGGCTCGTCCACGCCCACCAGATAGTGTTTAGACAGCGATGACATCATACCCATGGCCCACTGCTGATAGCGCTCGCGATCGGGATCGGTCGTCGGCAAATATTTCACCAGCTCCAACAGGCCGCAGACCGCAATCGCCGCAGATGATGAATCGCGCAGCGCGTCGGTTCCCACCAGCGCCAGATCCCAATGGCATATAGCATCTTCCGGCAGACGGTTGAGGAAGTAATTTGCCAGCTTTTTCGACAGGCTAATCAACTCCGTATCGCCGGTGTAGATGAAGCTCAGCATAAAGCCATAGATTCCCCACGCCTGCCCTCGCGACCAGCACGAGTCATCCGCATAGCCCTGCTGCGTTTTGCCAAAGCGCGGCGCACCGGTCTGCACGTCCATATAGTAAGTGTGATAGGTCGATGCATCGTCGCGCACCAGGTATTTCGCCGACTGGCGGACATGCGCCCGCGCCGCATCAGCAAAGCGCGGGTCGCCGGTTTGCTCAGTCGCCCAGTAGAGCAGCGGCAGGTTCATGGTGCAGTCGATAATCATACGCCCCGCCTGCTCCGGATCGCTCAACACCCCCCAGGCCTGGATAATTTCCGCTTTACGATGGAAACGCTCTAACAGTGCTTCCGCCGCCTGCAGCGAAAACCCTCGCGCATCACGATTCCCGGTCAAACGCCACGCCGATACGCAGGAGAGCGTATACAGGAAACCCAAATCGTGAGTATTGGTATCATGCCGCCCGGCGATGCGCAGACCAAACGAGCGGACATGCTTCTCAGCCAGCGCACGGTATTTTTCATCTCCGGTCATTTCCCATGCCAGCCACAGCTGACCGGTCCAGAAACTGGTGGTCCATTCCACGTTTTCCGTTAACGGGTAGTAGCCATTGACGCAGGCTTCCGCAGGAAACTTATCACCGAAATCCGTTAAATGGCGGCTAATCAGCTTAAGGACATGGCTACGTGCCGAGCAGAGCTCATCGTTAAACGTCTGGAGATTAACGGGGGCACCCGGGTATTCGCGCAGTTTTTCCAGAGCGATATGGTTTAACATTTTCGGTTCCTTCATTCAGTAGAGCTTATTTAGAAATACCGTTTTCAGCCATATCCAGCGCAGGCTGGCGGTGATTCTGGCGTTTACAAGCGGATAAAGTGAAAGCGGAGACAAGCGTGAAGAACAATGCAATGCCGCCCATGATCATATAGGTCTTCTCAAAACCAATGCGGTCGTACAATAAACCTGCGGGCGAAGAGACCACGACGTTGCCGATATACAACATGGCCTGATAGCCGAGTAAATACATGGTGGCATTAACGCGCTTATCGAAATGCTCCGCGATATATTTAAATACCGACACCAGCAGCAGACAAATTTCCAGACCGTATAGCGGTTTAATAACGGAAATCAGCAAGTGAGAATCGCAGACGCCGGAAATAATAAGGCGAGCCCCCACTAATGCGCCAACAATCAGCAGACCGCGTTTAGCGCCGATATAGTTCACGAACATAGGCATAAAGATATACATGACGAATTCAGTACCGGACTGTACCGTGCCCAGCAAACCAAATACCGTGTTACCTTCATGCACATCATTAAAGAAGGTTACGAAGTAGCGCGAGAACTGCTGCTCGGCGACAAACATCATCCATGCGACGCCCGCCACGTAAAGGCAGAAAGCCCAGAATTTGCCGCTTTTCAGTAGGTTGAAAACGTCATTCAGGACAATCTTATCTTTCGAGATTACCGCGTCGGCATTACTGTTTTGCGTATCCACCTTCAGGCTCATCAGCACGGCCAGCATCACCAGCGATGCCACGCTGCCCATAATGAAGTTATAGGCCGGTGAGATATTAAATAACAGGCCGGAGAACGACGATGCCACCGCCCAGCCGAGCGAGCCCCACATACGGATCTGACCAAACTCCATACTGTTTAGGCGGCTGTAGCGATCGGCGTAGGATTCACAGGCAGCAACGCCCGCGTACCATGCAAAGCTCAGATAAATCGCCCCGACCACAATCCCCACCATGGTGTGGGACAGCAGCAGCGGCTGGTAGACATAAATAAAGAACGGCGCCATTAAGGCGGACATCACCACCACAAAGTAGAGCAAATATTTGCTCATGCCGATTTTATCGAGGATATAACCATATATTGGTTTAAGGATCACCGAGAATATCCCGTTAACGGCAAATACGGTACCAATCACCGCCCCGCTCAATTCGGCTTTCTGCCCTAACCAAATGGCAAACAAACCAATACTGGCAGACCAGGTAAAAAAGTATAACAAGATAAAAGAACTTATTTTGTAATATTCCAGCCTGTTTTGAGACGATATCTTTTCCATACAGCCCTCGACAAAACGTTGTAGGGTGCACGCTCTAAACATTTATTTCAGAGCGCGCCAGAGGTTTTTTATTAATGACTATTTTTAAATATGCAGAGAAAGAGTTTTCCCGCAGGTGTTATCCGTCACGCGCAGCGTATTATTATCAATGAGCAACGTTGGCAATATCGGTTGTGGCGCAGCGCGTTCGCCACTGGCGGCCACCGCGCTGCACAGCCAATGTTTACCGGGTTCAATTTCTCCGGTTAAGGTCGGGATAACCGCACACTCAGCAAACATCACGCTGCTATTAGGTGGCGTCACCACGCTATCGCCCTGACGGACGCCAGTCTGCGGCGTAATATCCGCAATCATGCTGACACCGTTGGCGGCATGCACCCGACTGAACTGCGCACGGGATTCGACGTCCGCTTTCATCACCGCAAAACCGCCTTCCACCGTCTGTAGTCGTCGTGCGGTATTCACACGGTGTACGCGCACATGCCACTCGCCGCACGGAATAAGCCAGGTATCAATCTGAACGTCGTGCCACGGCAGCCAACGGGAATAGATAGCGCCATCCAGCATCTCAACGCTGTCGCACTCACGGCGGCCGCGCCAGTAGTTGTCGTTGTCCGATAGCAGCAGCATTGAGTCACAGGCCGCATGTTTGATGCCGTAGCGCCCCCGCTCAATGGTGAAGCCAAAGCGGGTGGAATAGGCAAATTTGGTGTATTTCGCCTCGGTGTTAACGTAGTTGTTCAGCTCCAGCTGACCGGAGGTTAGCATCACCACGTGCTGTGATTTTTCATGGTGCTGCAGGATTTGTTGAGCGGGGATAATGGCGTGAACCGGTGCAAGTTCAGGCAACGGCAGTTCTTGCGCCTGCCAGAAATCGCTATCCGCCGGCAGTGCCAGAATCAGGAACACCTTCAGCGCCCAATATGGCGACCCCGGCGCGTTATAGTCTTCGCACATCGCCAGATTCGGATAAGCAAAGCCCAGGGTTAAGATTCCGTCGCGGTCGAAAATCGGCTTTTCCAGCCACCAGCGCAAGTGGCGCAGGATAATACCCTTCACGACGCCAGGCGCGAAAACATCCAGCCCAGCAAAAGCCACGCCGCTCCAAAATGCGACCATCGCAAAACGGTAATTCAGGCTGCGGCCAAACGGTACCGATGCACCATCGGCGGCAGAGAGATAGATAAAGTCTTTCGCGAACAGGCTGGCCCGTTCGCGCAGCGTCGCCGCACGAACGGGATCATCGTGGGCATTCAGGGTGGCGTAAATCAGGCCGTAGAAATGGAACGCCATCGAGATGTAGTAATCTTTTGGCCGACCGGGGCCGTCAGAGTACCAGCCATCGCCGAGGTAGTACGCTTCCATCATATTGAAACGGCGGTCGATAGCCGCCTGGTCGTATGGCATTCCGGCGCGTTTAAAACCGAGCTGCACGATAATGGCAAAATAGTTCCAGTTGCTATCCGGCATCTGGGCATCGGTAATTTGATTCAGCCAGCGATGCAGGTTCTTCAGCTCCGTTTCACTGAAATGATCGGTTAAGGTGTCCTGCATCAGCGCCAGACCGAGGCCGTAGGCCGCCATCTCAACCAACCGCTGGTCATACGGCCCGGTTTCTCCCCAGTAAGAAGGGCTTTGCGGGTCAGTGCCAAGCTTAATCGCGGTGATGTATTTATCACTAAACGGCACCTCCGCCCCACCCGCCAATAGCGGGAACAGGCCCCAGAGCGCTCTCGATAAGCCCTCCATCTCCGCAATGTCCGTGCTGTAGTGCGTACAGGTTTTACCCAGCGAGAACTGCGCTACGCCTGCGGGGAATTGTTTATCGAGAGCGTTCAGCATCATCATCAGCGTTTGCGTCACATCTTCTCGTGATGACAATATTTTTGATATTTTCGCCACTGTGCTGCCCCTTTATTTAACCATCCTCGAAAGTGGCTAAAGCATAGAGAGTCCGAGGGTTGGAGAAATGTTAACCAGGTCACAACTGATAGCAATGCCTGAACCGCTGCTTGATAAAATTTAAAACAGTGGTTTAGTAGTAAGATTAATGTCGAGAAAATTTAAATCTATTGCACATGACTTCATCCTTGAATGCCGAGCATCTGGAGCTGATCACACTCAATGACACCGTGGCGTCATTCAGCCGGCTTTTTGCCAATAGCGTACGCTACCACCATTGGCATCAATGTCTGGAAATCCTCTACGTTGAAGAGGGTTTCGGCGTGGTCATCGTCGATAATCGCCAGTACACCATGCGGCCCGGCAGGCTGTTTTTCTTCCCACCGTTTACGCTGCATAAAATTATGGTCGACGAGAAAGCCGAAGATAGCTATCGCCGAACCATTATTCATGTCGATCAGCACGCTATTGCCAAACTTCTTCAGCATTTCCCCGACAATCACCGCCGTTTACAGGCACTTTCCGCACGCGGTCGCCCGGCATTTGTTGCCGATTTAGCTGATGCCCATCCTCATATCGACCATCTATTTAGCCTCTACGCCAGCGCGGCAACAACTTCCGGACTCAGCACCGAGCAAATAGCCAATATGCTGATGACGCTCTTCAGTATGCTGCCGCCGGTGCAGGAAAAAATGACCGAGTCGGCGCAGGGTATCGCCACCCCAGTGATGTTCTGGATTGAAGAGAACTACCGGCAGAAATTCAGCCTCGACGCACTAGCGGCAGAATTGGGGAAATCACGCAGCTACCTGTCGCGCCGTTTCCATGCGGAAACCGGTGAGCATATTCACAATTATCTCAATACTCTTCGCCTACGCCGCGCTTGCGAACTGCTGCGGCATAGCGCGCTGCCGGTGAACGAAATTGCCGGGCAGGTGGGATTTTCTGAAGTGACCTACTTTATCAGTTCGTTTAAAAAGGGGATCGGTGAGACCCCCTTGCAGTACCGTAAAAATCACCTTAGCGTCAATAAGTTAGTGAAACACTGACGGTAGCCATAACGAAATAATCGGCACGTAGGTAATGACGATAAGCACGGCAAACAATGCCAGATAGAACGGCAGCATTGATTTCACGACTTGTTCAATCTTGACGCCACTGACGGCGCTGGCAACAAATAATACCGAGCCAACGGGCGGCGTAATCAGACCAATACCCAGATTGGTCATCATAATAATGCCAAAGTGCACCGGGTTAATTCCCAACTGTACCGCGACGGGCAGCAAAATAGGCGTCAAAATAAGAATCAGCGGTGCCATGTCCATCAGGCAGCCCAGCAGCAGCAGCAAAATATTGATAATCAGCAGGATGACGTATTTGTTATCGGACAACGTCAGCAGTGCCGCTGATATCTGCTGCGGCAGATCAACCAGCATCATCACTGAACCAAAGGCAGCCGCAAAGGCAATCAAGACCATCACCATGGTGACCGTTTTGATAGTGCGATGAATTAGCTTAGGAAAATCTCTGAACTTATATTCACGATAGACAAAGAAGGTGACGAACATCGCCCAAATACAGGCAATAGCACCGGACTCCGTCGGCGTGAAGAATCCCGAAAGAATCCCTCCGGAAATAATAACAATGGTGATCAGCCCCCAAATCGCATCCATGGCAATTTTAACCTTGCGACGGAATTCAATTTTTGCCTCTTTCGGGTAGTTATTCTTACGCGCTGAGAATAGGCACAGCACAATCAATGTCCCGCAGAGCACAAACGTGGGAATTATCCCGGCAAGGAACATCGCAGGGATGGTCACGGCGGCGGTATTAGCGACGATGGCAAACAACACCGAGTTATGGCTTGGTGGCACCAGAATGGCTTGTACCGAGGCACTCGCCGTTAGCACCGCCCCAAACGTTCGCGGGTAGCCTTTGCGCTCCATTTCCGGGATCAGCACCGAGCCAATCGATGCGGTATCCGCGACAGATGACCCCGAGATCGCGCCAAACAGCGTGGAGGCCAGGATATTAACCAATGCCAGACCACCACGAATCCAACCGACGAACAACCCGGCAAAATCCACCAGCCTTCGCGCCATTCCCCCTTCGGCCATAATTGCCCCAGCAAAAACAAAGAACGGGACCGTCAACAGGTTCACGTTATCCGTACTGTGGAAAATCGTAATAATCAGGCCATCAAGGGAGAAGTCCGCATACACCGTCACAATCGCCGCGGTAAGGCCAACGGCATAAGCCACCGGCATTCCTATCGCCATGAGCACGACAAAGGTCACTACAAAAACCAGCAACGTCATATCCATAATGATCGCTCCTTAATGGCCAACCGTCGGCGAGCCGTACTGCACCAGTTTTCGGTGCGTCTGCGGCCCACAGAGTAATTTTTCAATGACGAACAACAGCGTAAAGAACGACCCTAGCGGGATAGGTAAATGAGTAATACCGGAGGTCAGTAACGGCAGCGATGGCACGATATCTTCCCAGGCATCCATACAGCCTAAAATTCCCCATCGGATAATATATAAGCAGGTCACTAACATCGCTAAATCGACAACAATCCGTAACCCTTTTTTGGCACTTTCTGGAATATGATCCACCAGCATGGTGATCGCAATATGTCCGCCCGCACGATAGGCAGCCGCTGCGCCAACGAAGGAGAAAGTGATCATACAGATTTGCGACAACGGTTCCGGCCAACTGGTTGAAGCATGTGGTAAAAAATCGAGCCAGCCGGGAAAGTCTGGGCGAAAGCGGGCATAAATACCCACCAGATAAATAAACGTCATAAATAGCAGGCTGATTCCCGATAGCCAGATACAGACGCGGTAAACCCCATCCATAAGTAGAATGTATAAATTCTTCATATGTTCTCCGCAAAGAAGGCAGGCCAATAAAAATAGCCTGCTAAATAATTACTTGGTGTTTTGAATTTCTTGCATCAGTGAGCTGAACTGCTGGCTATATTTTTCGCGGACGGGAGCCGTTGCATCAATAAACGGCTGTTTATCAACCTCAATAAACTGAACGCCCTGTCCCTGAAGTTTTTTGGTAGATTTATCCACATACTGTGCCCACAGCACGCGTTCTTCCGCCTGAGCCTCTTTCGCCAGTTTGACAATTAATGCCTGATCATCAGGCGACAACTTTGCCCATTTCTTTTTCGAGAACACAAAGACTTCTGGAATCATAAAGTGTTCGGTTCTGTCGAAATATTTGGTCCCTGATACGACATAGTTTTCCGTGTCAAACGTCGGTTCATTATTTTCAGCGGCGTCAATAACCCCCGTTTGCAGACTGGCAAAAACATCGCCTACCGCCAGTACGACAGGGTTAGCGCCCATGGCTTTGAAGGAGTCGAGACCAATCGGGTTATTCTGCAGACGAATTTTCACCCCTTTTAGATCAGCCAGCGTTTTCACCGGTTTTTTGGTAATCAGACTGCGCGATCCGGCATCCATCCAGCCAAGAAACACCAGCCCAAGGTTGCTGGCGGTAATTTTCTGCCCCAACTGCGTACCCACATCTCCGTCCAGAACGTGGTGCAGGTGGTCAGTATCGCGAAACACAAATGGCATGTTGAAGACGCTGACTTCCGGAAGAATACCGCCTACGGGGGCCATGGAAACACGAAGAATATCAATCGCGCCGGCACGCGTTTTTTCAAGCGAGGCCCCCTCATCGCCCATTTGTCCATTTGGGAACATCTTGATTGAAAGGCGGCCATCGGTTTCGGTACTAAGCTTTTCCCCCATATGGATAACCGCTGCCGTCGTCGGGTAATCGGCCGGATGCACATCAGAAGCAATAAAAACCGTTTTCGCCATCGACATTGACGATGCCATAAATAGAGAAAGCGAAATAATCCCTGAAATAACATTTATTTTTTTCATGATTCACCTATCAATTATATTCATCAGATATGGGTTATTGGTATGCCAGCCCTTTCGTCCGCACATAACGTTATGCAAACCACCAAAAACTTTCTGTGATAGATAACCAAAAAGAAAAAGGATTTCAAATAAATAAAAAACGCGTTTAAGATAATTAATTTATATTTATTTGGATTGGATTATTTATTTTATAAATGAATATAGTGATTATTTTAAATGTGATTATTTTAAATGCGTTTACTTAAATGAAAGTATAAATAGTTATAGAAACAAGAAGGGTCAAATTAACTTCACAATTGCATACTGTCGCTGGGTGGCGCGATGCCACCCAGCGAACTTTTTAGGCTTCGATATCCGCCATGTCGCCTTTTTCCTGCAGCCAGTTACGGCGATCTTCCGAACGCTTCTTGGCTAACAGCATATCCATGGTGGCATCGGTCTGCTGTTCGTCTTCATCGGTAATGAAAAGCTGTACCAGACGGCGAGTGTTTGGATCTAGCGTTGTTTCACGCAGCTGCATCGGGTTCATTTCACCCAGACCTTTAAAACGCTGCACGTTCGGCTTGCCCTTTTTACGCTTGAGCTGCTCGAGCACGCCCGCTTTCTCTTCTTCGGTCAGGGCGTAGTAAACCTCTTTACCCAGATCGATACGGTACAGCGGTGGCAGCGCTACGTACACGTGGCCTTCTTTCACCAGCGCACGGAAATGCTTCACAAACAGCGCGCACAGCAAAGTCGCAATGTGCAGACCATCGGAGTCCGCATCCGCGAGGATACAGATCTTGCCGTAGCGCAGCTGGCTGAGATCCGTGCTGTCCGGATCGATACCAATGGCTACGGAGATATCGTGTACTTCCTGCGATGCCAGAACTTCATCCGAGGAGACTTCCCAGGTATTCAGGATCTTACCTTTCAGCGGCATGATCGCTTGATATTCACGATCGCGCGCCTGCTTGGCGGATCCGCCTGCAGAATCACCTTCGACGAGGAACAGCTCGGTACGATTGAGATCCTGGGCGGTGCAGTCAGCCAGTTTACCCGGCAGCGCAGGGCCGCTGGTCAGCTTTTTACGCACCACTTTTTTCGCCGCGCGCAGACGACGCTGGGCGCTGGAAATCGCCATCTCAGCCAACAGCTCTGCCGACTGAACGTTCTGATTCAGCCACAGGCTAAAGGCGTCTTTAACCACACCGGAAACGAATGCCGCGCACTGGCGTGAAGAGAGACGCTCTTTGGTCTGACCGGCAAACTGCGGATCCTGCATCTTCACGGAAAGTACGTAGGCACAGCGATCCCAGATATCTTCCGCCGACAGCTTCACGCCGCGCGGCAGGATATTGCGGTACTCGCAGAACTCACGCATCGCATCCAGCAGGCCCTGACGCAGGCCGTTGACGTGCGTCCCGCCCTGCATCGTTGGGATGAGGTTGACGTAGCTTTCGGTCAGCAGCTCGCCGCCTTCCGGCAGCCACAGCAGCGCCCAATCCACCGCTTCGGTTTCCCCGGAGAAATTACCGACAAACGGTTTCTCCGGCAGCAACGGCAGGCCGTTCACCGCTTCGCTCAGGTAGTCGGTCAGGCCGTCAGCATAGCGCCAGGTCTGTTCGGTATCGTTAACTTTATCTTTAAAGACGATTTCCACACCTGGACAAAGTACTGCTTTGGCTTTCAGCAGATGGCTTAAGCGAGAAGCGGAAAAGCGCGGGCTGTCAAAGAAGCTTTCGTCAGGCCAGAAGTGCACGCTGGTCCCGGTGTTGCGTTTACCGCAGGTACCGGAAACATGAAGCTCTTCGACCTTTTCACCGTGTTCAAAAGCGATGCTGTAGATCTGACCGTCACGACGAACGTTCACTTCAACACGCTTTGACAGGGCGTTGACTACCGAGATCCCTACGCCGTGAAGGCCGCCGGAGAACTGGTAGTTTTTATTAGAGAATTTACCGCCCGCATGCAAACGACAGAGGATCAGCTCAATCGCTGGCACCCCCTCTTCCGGGTGAATGTCGACGGGCATGCCGCGGCCGTCATCGATAACTTCCAATGACTGATCGGCATGAAGGATAACCTCAACGCGCTTCGCGTGTCCGGCTAGCGCTTCGTCCACACTGTTATCAATAACTTCCTGACCCATATGGTTAGGGCGTGTGGTATCTGTATACATCCCCGGGCGGCGGCGAACCGGCTCAAGCCCGGTGAGTACCTCAATGGCATCAGCGTTATAAGAAGATTGCGTCATGATCTATTCGTAGGTAGTTGGCGTTGCTTAATGCAACCCCAGAAAATCGATAATCTGTGTGAAGTGATCTTCAAAGCCGGTGAATGCATGATTACCGCCCTCCTCGACCGTTTGTCGACAGGAGGCGAAATAGTCCACGGCCTGGCGATAATCAAGAACTTCGTCGCCGGTTTGTTGAAGCAACCAGATAAGATCCGGCGCCTCAAGGGGATCAATTTGCATCACTTTGAGATCGTAAATATGGCGAGACTCTAGCACATATTGTTGGCCGGTGTAGGGATTCTCGTTCGGGCCAAGAAAATTCGTCAGCAGCTCAAACGGCCTCATCGCCGGGTTGACGACTACCGCAGGCAGCATGAAGCATTGTGACAGCCAGGTGGCGTAATACCCCCCAAGTGACGACCCGACGATACCGAGTGGCTCACCGCCGTTTTTCAGTACCAGCGCTTCAAGCATTTCGGCTGCTTGCGCCGGATAAGCCGGCAACTGCGGAATGAGCATGTTCACATTGGGATAGTGCTCTGCCAGCCACTGCTTAAGCGCAGTGGCTTTCGCCGACCACGGGGAGCTGTTGAATCCGTGCAGATAGAGAAGCGTTGACATCAATAGCCTTCAGATGCGGTGTCAGGATGGAATTCCACCCCGGCCAGACGGCAGACTTCGGTGGTTAATGAGCCATCATCGTGTAACTCCAACCAGCGCCAGCCGGGAGAAACGGTATCCAGGGTAAAGTTCGAACAATGCGGTTTAAACTGCACGCAGGTCGATGGCGTCGCCATAATACGACGACCGTTCCAGTCAACGTCCAGCTCCTGATGGATATGGCCGCAGAGCAGATGTTTCACTCGTGGGTAACGTGCCAGTACGCCATCCAGCGCCCCGGCATTACGCAAGCTGTGTTGATCCAGCCAGCTACAGCCCGAAGGTAGAGGATGATGGTGCAGCAGCAGCAACGTGTAACGCTCAGAGGCTTCCGCCAGACGTTTCTCCAGCCATTCCAGCTGAAAGTCGCTCAGCTCACCATGAGGCACACCGAAAACCTGGCTGTCCAGCAGCAAGATCTGCCAGCGCTCACCGATCAGTACGCGCTTCGCCGATGAAATACCAGCCTCCTGCAGCGTACTGTACATTGAAGGCTGAAAATCGTGATTGCCCGGCAACCAAACGCAAGGTGCAGAAAAACTCGCGATGCCATCAGCAAAGTGCTGATAGGCCGCGGATGAGTGGTCCTGCGCTAAATCGCCAGTTGCAACCACCAGGTCTACATCACGCGCCGAGGCATGAATGGCCTGCAAGACGGCGTGGTAGCTTTCCCAGGTATTCACCCCTAACAGCGTTTCATCCTTCTGGGCAAACAGGTGAGTATCAGTAACTTGCAGTACCCTGACACTGGCCCCACCAGCCAGAGGAAGGTTTAAAAGGCTTTCCAAATGGTGTCCTTAGGTTTCACGATGCAAACATACACGGCATCCTCTCAGGCGACTTCTCGCTGGCAGCGTCATCAATGCCACCTGAAGGGTGCTATGTACAAACCGGAATCGCCATCGCTCCATGTGCTAAACAGAATCTAAGCCAATCGGCCAAAAACTGATTAATTTGATGCTTTTCGTCGCGTTGATGCAACTTTTTATTTGGATAATCATACCGCGCTTTGAAGCGAAAGATCTGCTGACTTGAACACACTTCAGCCACCATCGCATCATGATACAGCCGAACCGTCATCGACGGCAGGCTCCAGTAGCTTACCGCAGGCAGCGTTTGTTCAATCGTCACCAGCGTAGTGTAGCGAGTCGATTCGACTATCGTTAAGCGATATTGCGCATTAGCCACCTGATAGTTCACCGTTTCACCGGCTTCATCAACGCGCGGCAACAAGCGACGCAATTGTGCGAAGTTGGTCTCGCACAGGCGCATCATTTCTGGGAAGTCAGGCGTATATCGCTTCATTTGATCCACTCTTTTCGTAAGTCCTGATAATGCAGCTGTAGCCATTGCAAAGCGATGACAGACGCTGCGTTGTCAATTTTTCCATCCTCTACGCATTGATAAGCGAACTCCCGGCTTACCACATGAACCCGAATATCTTCGTGTTCTTCCGCCAGCCCATGAATACCTTTGGCCGTTGTCGCATCGACTTCACCGACCATAATAGTCAGACGTTCACTGGTGCCCCCAGGACTTGCCAGATAGCTGAGGCACTCCTTCACGCGGCCCACATTCAACCCCGCTTCCTCCTGCGCTTCCCGGCGAGCAACGTCTTCGACGGTTTCCCCTTCTTCTATCATGCCGGCAACCATCTCCAGCAGATAAGGCGTTTCGCTGGTGTCATAGGCGGCAATGCGAATTTGCTCAACCAGCACTACTTCATCACGCACTGGGTCAAAGGGTAGCAAGACTGCGGCATGACCGCGCTCAAAAATTTCGCGTCTAACCTCACCGCTCATCTCGCCGTTAAACAAGCGATGGCGAAAACGGTATACATCAAGCGAAAAAAAACCGCGATATACCGTTTCTCGTGCAATAATTTCTACATCATTTTTCGAGAGCGTTGCCACTGGGTTAACTGTTTTTGTCATGGACAGGCCTATGCAGTGATTGTGTTGAAATTATGGATTTAAAGTTGGTGGGTCAAAGAATCCACTAACTCTATGGTAGATTGGTGCAAATTAACGCCAGATGGCACATTACGACAACTTTTTAACGTGGCAGACTCTGGTACAATCGGCGAATATTTTTTCTGTGAATTAGATCAGCGCTAAGCTTCACAACAAGGAATGCAAATGCAAATGAAGAAATTGCTCCCCATCCTTATTGGTCTGAGCCTTACGGGTTTCAGTACAATGAGCCAGGCAGAGAACCTGTTACAGGTGTATCAGCAGGCACGTACCAGTAACCCAGATCTCCGCAAATCTGCCGCAGATCGTGATGCTGCGTTCGAGAAAATCAACGAAGCGCGCAGCCCTCTGTTACCGCAGTTAGGTTTAGGTGCAGATTATAACTATACCAACGGCTTCCGCGACAGCAACGGCGTGAACTCTAACGTCACCAGCGGTTCGCTGCAGTTAACGCAAAGCCTGTTTGATATGTCCAAATGGCGTGCTCTGACCCTGCAAGAGAAATCGGCAGGCATTCAGGACGTAACGTATCAGACCGATCAGCAAACCCTGATCCTCAATACCGCTACGGCGTACTTCAACGTGCTGAGCGCTATCGACTCGCTCTCCTATACCGAAGCGCAGAAACAAGCGATTTACCGCCAGTTAGATCAGACAACTCAGCGTTTTAACGTGGGTCTGGTAGCAATTACCGACGTGCAGAACGCCCGTTCACAGTACGATACCGTCCTGGCGAACGAAGTGACCGCGCGTAACAACCTCGACAACGCCGTTGAATCGCTGCGTCAGGTCACCGGTAACTACTACCCAGAACTGGCTTCACTGAACGTTGACGGCTTTAAAACCGATAAACCACAGGGCGTGAATGCGCTGCTGAAAGAAGCCGAAAACCGCAACCTGTCTCTGTTACAGGCTCGTCTGAGCCAGGATCTGGCGCGTGAGCAGATTCGTCTGGCCCAAGATGGCCATCTGCCAACGCTGGATTTAACCGCCTCTACCGGGGTGTCTAACACCTCTTACAGCGGCTCCAAAACTAACGGTACCGGTAGCTACAACGATAACGACGCCGGGCAGAACAAAATTGGCCTGAGCTTCTCCCTGCCGCTGTATCAGGGCGGGATGGTTAACTCGCAGGTCAAACAGGCGCAGTACAACTTCGTCGGTGCTAGCGAGCAACTGGAAAGTGCCCACCGTTCCGTGGTGCAGACCGTCCGTTCTTCCTTTAATAACGTTAACGCCTCTATCAGCAGCATCAACGCCTATAAACAGGCCGTTGTTTCTGCGCAGAGTTCTTTAGACGCGATGGAAGCGGGTTACTCCGTCGGCACGCGTACTATTGTTGACGTATTGGATGCGACCACGACCCTGTATAACGCTAAGCAACAGCTCTCCAGCGCACGTTATAACTACCTGATCAATCAGCTGAATATTAAATCAGCGCTGGGTACGCTTAACGAGCAGGATCTGCTGGCGCTGAACAATACGCTCGGCAAACCAGTTTCCACAGCGAACGCAAGCATTGCGCCAGAAAACGCGCAGCAGGATGCCGCCGCTGATGGTTACACCTCTGGCGCAACCAGCAAAGCGCGCATTCGCTAAGTACTCGCGCTAGATTGCCAGAATAAGGGTTCGCATCGTGCGAACCCTTTTTTTCAGCCCTCTCAACGTAAGGCAACGTAAAGATCCCCCGCTTTATCCCCTTCTTAGCTTCATTTTCAACCACTCATCCACTATCCTGAGCGCTATTGCAATACCACTCTACTGGGTCCAGGAAGATTAAAATGAAACGGACAAACAATATTCAGCACGCTGCTTTTCGTAAAAGCTGGGGTGCACGCCATTTAACGCCGGTTGCACTCGCCGTTACCGCCGTATTCATGCTAGCGGGCTGTGAGAAGAGCGACGAAACCGTGACGCTGTATCAGAATGCGGATGATTGCTCTGCAGCCAACCCGAGCAAAAGCGCGGAATGTACAACCACCTATAACAACGCCTTGAAAGAAGCCGAGCGCACCGCGCCGAAATACGCCAGCCGTGAAGACTGCGTAGCCGAATTCGGTGAAGGCCAGTGCCAGCAGGCACCTGCTCAGGCTGGCATGGCGCCAACCGGCGAAGGCCAGGCTCAGGCGCAGAATCAGAGCAGCGGCAGCTTCTGGATGCCGTTGATGGCAGGTTACATGATGGGTCGTATGATGAGCGGCGGCATGGGCGGCTACCAGCAACAGCCTGTCTTCACCTCGAAAAACCCATCCAGCCCGGCCTACGGTAAATACACCGATGCAGGCGGTAAAAACTACGGCGCCGCGCAGCCGGGTCGTTCTATGAACGTACCGAAAACTGCGATGGCACCAAGACCTGCGACCACCAGCACCGTCACCCGCGGCGGCTTTGGCGAGTCCGTGGCGAAGCAGTCCACCATGCAGCGTAGCGCGACGGGCAGCACCTCCCGTTCAATGGGCGGCTGATTATCATGGAAAGAGTCAGTATTGTTGAACGCCCAGACTGGCGTGAAAAAGCGACTGAATATGGTTTTAACTTCCACACCATGTATGGCGAACCGTACTGGAGTGAAGAGGCCTATTACAAGCTGACGCTCGCGCAGGTAGAAAAGCTGGAAGACGTCACCGCCGAACTGCATCAGCTGTGCCTGAAAGTGGTGGATCGCGTTATAGCCAGCGATGAACTGATGGCCAGGTTCCGCATTCCAAAACATACCTGGAGTTTCGTCCGCCAGTCATGGCAAACCCAGCAGCCTTCGCTCTATTCACGCCTCGATCTGGCGTGGGACGGTACCGGCGAACCGAAGCTGTTAGAGAACAACGCCGATACACCAACTTCGCTGTATGAAGCGGCGTTCTTCCAATGGATTTGGCTGGAAGATCAGCTAAACGCCGGCAACCTACCGGAAGGCAGCGACCAGTTCAACAGCCTGCAAGAAAAGTTAATCGAGCGCTTTACCGAACTGCGCGAGCAGCACGGTTTCCAACTGCTGCATCTCACCTGCTGCCAGGATACCGTGGAAGATCGCGGTACGGTGCAGTATTTGCAAGATTGCGCAGCCGAAGCGGAAGTCGCCACCGAGTTCCTCTATATCGATGAAATTGGTTTAGGCGAAAAAGGCCAGTTTACCGATCTGCAGGATCAGGTTATCGGCAATCTGTTCAAGCTCTATCCTTGGGAATACATGCTGCGTGAAATGTTCTCCACCAAGCTGGAAGACGCTGGCGTGCGCTGGCTGGAGCCGGCGTGGAAGAGCATTATCTCCAACAAGGCGCTGCTGCCGATGCTCTGGGAAATGTTCCCGGATCACCCGAACCTGCTGCCTGCCTACTTTGCCGAAGACGCTTATCCCGCGATGGATAAGTATGTGGTGAAGCCTATCTTCTCCCGCGAAGGGGCGAATATCTCGATCGTCGAAAACGGCAAAACCATCGAACAGGTGGAAGGCCCGTACGGCGAAGAAGGGATGATCGTGCAGCAGTTCTATCAGTTACCAAAATTTGGCGATAGCTATATGTTAATTGGCAGCTGGCTTATCAACGATCAGCCAGCTGGGATTGGCATCCGTGAGGACAGAGCGCTGATCACCCAGGATCTGTCGCGTTTCTATCCCCACATTTTTGTTGAGTAACCGTTAGCCCACCAGCACCGACAGCATGCTTAAGGAACCCATTTCGATACCATCTACCGGGATCGTGATGGGTTCTTCTCCATCCCATGCACCTAAAACATACAGCAGCGGCAGGAAGTGATCCGCCGTTGGGTTAGAGAGCGAACCGCCTTCATGCTGCAGATAGTTCACCAGCGGATGCTGTTCAACCGGCCCTTGCCATTGCAGATTCGCCTTAACATAGTCGTTAAATGACGTGGCCCACGGATACGGTGCGGAATCGCCGTGCCATTTTGCGGTACGCAGGTTATGTACTACGTTACCACTCGCCACCAGCATAATGCCTTCATCGCGCAGACTGGCCAACTTGCGCCCCATCTCCAGATGCCAGGCAGCCGGTTTGGTGCTGTCAATACTCAACTGCACCATCGGGATATCCGCGTTCGGGTACATCTTAATCAACACGCCCCATGAACCGTGGTCAAAGCCCCAGGCTTCCGTATCCAACGCGACAGGAACCGGTGACAGCAGCTCCACAAGCTTCTGCGCCAGCTCCGGTGAGCCAGGTGCCGGATAATGCGTGTCGTACAATGCCTGTGGGAAACCGCCAAAATCGTGGATCGTTTTAGGCGCTTCCATGGCCGTGACTCCCGTACCACGGGTAAACCAGTGCGCAGAGACGACGACTATCGCTTTCGGCCGCGGTAATGTCTCACCGAGGTGCTGCCAGGTACGGGTATACAGGTTATCTTCCAGTACGTTCATCGGGCTACCGTGACCTAAAAACAGTGCTGGCATTCGGCTACGAGACATGATGTTATCCTTCCAGAGGCATATTTGAATAACACCACATTAACCTGTTTTCCGTGAGGATAAACTCAGATAAGCGTGATGATGATCTTCAGAAAATTTGAATGTAAGGATGCAGTAAAGAATCTATTCGCCTCTCGCCAGGCGTGATGAATTCCAATATCATGAATGATAATCATTATCATAAGGAGTAAGCGATGTCGGTACCGCTGATTCTGACATTACTGGCAGGCGCTGCCACCTTCATTGGCGCCATTCTTGGTGTTATTGGACAAAAGCCGTCAAATCGGGTTTTGGCCTTTTCACTCGGTTTTGCCGCTGGGATTATGCTGCTGATCTCGCTGATGGAGATGCTGCCCGCGGCGCTTGGCACCGAAGGTATGTCGCCGGTGTTAGGCTACGGCATGTTCGTGGTGGGGCTTATTGGTTACTTCGCGCTGGATCGCGCGCTGCCGCATGCTCATCCGCAAGATCTGATGCAAGAAACCACTCAGCCGCTGCCGCGCAATATCCGCCGCACGGCGGTCTTGTTGACCCTTGGGATCAGCCTGCACAACTTCCCGGAAGGGATAGCCACCTTCGTCACCGCTAGCAACAATTTAGAGCTGGGGTTCGGTATTGCGCTCGCCGTGGCGCTGCACAATATCCCGGAAGGGCTGGCGGTCGCCGGGCCGGTGTATGCGGCCACAGGGTCAAAGCGCAAAGCGGTATTCTGGGCGGGAATCTCCGGTATGGCAGAAATCCTCGGCGGCGTGCTGGCGTGGGCGATTCTCGGTAGCATGGTGTCACCGGTACTGATGGCGTCAATTATGGCCGCCGTCGCCGGGATTATGGTCGCGCTGTCGGTTGATGAACTGATGCCGCTGGCTAAAGAGATCGATCCCAACAACAACCCGAGCTACGGCGTGCTATGCGGGATGTCGGTGATGGGATTAAGTCTGGTGGCATTACAGTCGATGGGGATTGGTTAACAGCCATAAAAAAGCCCGGCACAGTGAGCCGGGCTTTTTCGTAAGGGAGCGCAATTAACTTGCTTTGCGCTCGTGCTCACGACGGTAGGCCACCAGATCTTCGATAGTCACCAGCGCCATATTGTGTTCCTTCGCAAACTTGATGCATTCCGGCGCGCGCGCCATGGTGCCATCGTCATTGGTCAATTCACACAAAACGCCAGCCGGTTTAAAACCTGCCAGGCTTACCAGATCGATAGTGGCTTCAGTATGGCCACCGCGGGTCAAAACGCCGCCCGGCTGCGCGCGCAGCGGGAAAACGTGGCCCGGACGGTTCAGGTCTGACGGCTTAGCGTTGTCGGCGATTGCTGCACGAACGGTAGTCAGGCGGTCAGCGGCGGAAACGCCGGTGGTCACGCCGTGTGCTGCTTCGATGGTAACGGTAAAACCGGTGCCGTAAGCGCTGGTGTTGTTTTCCACCATCATCGGCAGTTCCAGCTGTTTACGACGTTCATCGGTCAAACACAGACAAACGATGCCGCTACCGTGACGGATAGTCAGCGCCATTTGTTCAACGGTCATATTTTCGGCGGCAAAGATCATGTCGCCTTCGTTCTCGCGATCTTCGTCGTCCAGCACCATCGCACCGCGGCCTTCGCGCAGAGCAATCAGCGCGTTTTCAACGCGTTCGAAAGAAGTACCAAAAGAGGAAAGTAGCGTCTGATTCATGGTAAAAAAACCTCATTAATATTATGGTTACCAGAATCAGGGCAGTCTTAGGAGTGCCGATAAACGGCTAATAGATAACGCGAGCGGGCATAAACCCGACTGGATCGTTACTCTCTCCCATCCGGACTCTAACCGTCGGCCCCGGAATTACACCGGATCTGCTGACCTTCCCGTTGGACACAGGAAGCGCTCGCGGGCTTTCAGCCGTAGCTGATTTACCGCCGGTGGGGAATTTCGCCCCGCCCTGAGAATAAGCGTACTTACTATAACGCTATTGATTATCTTCGGCAATGCATAAGCTTCGAACAATTCTGGTTTATCGCACCGGGAGAAGCCACTACAATAGCGGTAATGCCGAAAGAATCAGGGAAACACAGATGATCGACCCGAAAAAAATTGAACAAATCGCCCGCCAGGTCCATGAATCCATGCCGAAAGGTTTGCGTGAGTTTGGCGATGATATTGAGAAGAAAGTTCGTCAGGTTATCCAGTCACAGCTGACGCGCCTTGACGTGGTAAGCCGCGAAGAGTTTGACGTGCAGACTCAGGTTCTGCTGCGCACCCGCGAAAAACTGGCGCTGCTGGAGCAGCGTATTAGCGAGCTGGAAAGCCGAGCAGCTGCACCTGCTGTAGACGATAAAGAGTAAAGCACGTCCCCTCTCCCACACGGGGAGAGGGTTAAAGTGAGAGCAACGCGTCAGCGTTACTTCTCACTATCCTTCTGAATCTTCTTGATAATATTGGTCGTTGAGCAACCATCTTCAAAGTTCAACACCAGCACTTCACCGCCGTTCGCCCACACTTCTTCGCTACCGGCAATCTGCTCAGGCTTATAATCGCCGCCTTTCACCAGACGATCTGGCAAGATCCCGGCGATCAGACGCTGCGGCGTGTCTTCTTCAAACGACACCACCCAATCGACAGACTCCAGCGCGCCCAGCACGATCATGCGCTGATCCAGCGGGTTCACCGGACGGGTTTCACCTTTCAGACGTTTGGTTGACGCATCGCTGTTCACCGCGACGATCAGACGATCGCCCAGCTTACGCGCATTCGCCAGATAAGATACGTGGCCCGCGTGCAGAATATCGAACACACCGTTGGTCATTACCACTTTCTCACCGCGACGACGCGCAGCGGCGACCGCTTGTTTCAGCTCTTCTTCGCTCATCACGCCAAAACCGGTATCCGCACGACCGCGCACGGCATTTTCCAGCTCGATTGGCGAAACGGTAGAAGTCCCCAGCTTGCCGACCACGACGCCTGCCGCCGCGTTGGCAAAGAAGCAGGCTTCTTCCAGCGTTTTACCGGACGCCAGCGTTGCCGCCAGCACGCCAATTACCGTATCACCGGCACCGGTCACGTCGTACACTTCCTGCGCCTGAGTCGGCTGATGCAGCGGCGCTTTACCCGGTTGCAGCAGCGTCATGCCCTGCTCGGAACGTGTTACCAGCAGCGCAGAGAGGTCAAAGTTGGCAATCAGCTGCATGCCACGCTCCACCAGCTCTTCTTCGGTTTTGCACTTGCCCACGACCGCTTCAAACTCGGAAAGGTTTGGCGTCAATAGAGTCGCGCCGCGATAGCGTTCAAAATCAGTACCTTTCGGGTCGATAAGCACCGGCACTTTCGCCTGACGCGCCAGCTTAATCATCTGCTGCACGCTCTCCAGCGCCCCTTTGGCATAATCGGAAAGCACCAACGCGCCAACGTTCGGTAGACCGCTTTGAATGCGGTCATGCAGCGGCTGTGGATCCACGCCGGCAAAACCCTCTTCAAAATCCAGACGAATCAGCTGCTGATTGCGCGATAACACGCGCAGCTTAGTGATGGTTGGGTGCGTTGGCACGGAGACGAAATCGCATTTGACGTTCACGTCGGCCAGCGCTTTATTTAACGCACGCGCCGCATCATCAATACCGGTCAGGCCAACAAGACGAGAACCCGCCCCCAGGGAGGCAATGTTCATCGCCACGTTTGCCGCGCCGCCAGGACGTTCTTCGATAGTTTCCACTTTCACCACGGGCACTGGGGCTTCCGGGGAAATACGGCTGGTTGGGCCATACCAGTAGCGATCCAACATGACATCGCCAACCACCATCACTCCTGCGCGTTCAAATTCCGGCAGCGTTACTTTCATTCGTGTCTCCAAAGAGAATCAAAAATTTGGCGCGATAATAGCACATTTCACGGTTGAACCAGCCACTTCAGCCAGCTCGCGCTCACCAGCTCGCGTTCGCGGGTAAAGCTTGCCAGATCGACATTCCCCGGCAGTTCCTGCAACGCCAGATGGTGTAACGCATCGCGCAGCGTGGTGTAAGCGCGGGTCAGTGCCTGAGCTTCCTGTTCATCCATAATGTCGTTTTGCGCCAGCAGTTCAAGGATGCGCACATTATCCGACCAGCGGGTTAGCTTCGGCTTGTCGTGAGCGTAGCGCAGTACCAGATACTGAGTAATGAATTCAATGTCGGTAATCCCGCCGGCATCGGTTTTGATATCGAAGCGATCGCGCTGCTTACTACCAAGGTGGGCACGCATTTTCTCGCGCATTTCGCGAACTTCGGTTTGCAGCACCGCGCCGTCACGGGCGGTGGTCACAATTTGTCGACGGACAGCGTCGAACTGCCGCTGTAGCTGCGGGTCACCGTAGACCACGCGAGCGCGTACCAGCGCCTGATGTTCCCAGGTCCACGCTTCATTCTGTTGATAGTCAGCAAACGCTTCGGCGGTCGTCACCAGCATCCCCGCCGCGCCGGATGGACGCAGACGGGCATCCACTTCATACAAAATACCGGATGAAGTGCGAGTGCTAAACAGGTGCATAATTCGCTGCGCCAGACGCAGATAGAACTGGCGACCGTCAATTTCTCGTTCGCCGTCGGTCATCGCATCGATTGGACAATCGTGGAGGAATACCAGATCCAGATCCGAGCTATAGCCAAGTTCCCAGCCACCCAGCTTGCCGTAGCCAATAACCGCAAAGCCGCGACCATTCCGCTCGCGCAGATGCGTCGGCTGGCCGTAACGTGCCACCATTTGCACCCACGCCTGCTGAACCACCGCATCAATCATCGCTTCCGCAAGCCAGGTGAGGTGGTCGCTCACCTTCATCACCGGCAGCGTCCCGGCGATATCCGCTGCCGCAATGTGCAGCAACTGCGCCTGCTTAAACTGGCGCAGCGCTTCTAACTGCTGCTCTTCGTCGTCTTCCGGCACGCGCAGCAGATACTGGCGCAACTCATCGCGATAGGCGTCGGTGGCTGTCGGTTGATATAACCGGCTGGGATCCAGCAGTTCATCCAGCAGCAGCGGATAACGCGCTAGCTGGCTGGCCACCATCGGCGAAGCGGCGCACAGCCGAATAAGGTGCTTTAATGCGCCGGGATATTCGCTCAGCAGTTCAAGGTAGGTGGTACGGGTGACGATACCACTCAGCAGCGGCGTAATGCGCGTCAGCAGCACCTGCGCATCCTCACGCGCACACACTTCGCTGAGCAGATGCGGCATCAGGGAATCCAGTACCTGGCGCCCGCGCGGGCCGATGGTGCGCTTATCAAGCTCCTTGCGAAAATCAGCAATCTGCGACAACACGCGCTGACGGTCATCGCTACTGAGATGCATCAACCCTGCAGGGGTATCGTCTTCCTGCAGCGTGTCCTGCCACAATTCACGCCAGTCTTCCGACAGCTGCTCTTCCTGTGACGACTCTTCGTCGTCGCCGATGAGATCGTTAAAGACGCGGCGAACTTCGCCCATCAGCGCATCGAGCCGCTCGGTCAGCGCGGCCCAATCGTCAAGATGCATCCCCCACGCCAGGCGCGCGCGGTTAAGATCATCACCCGGCAGGGTTTGCGTCTGTTCATCGTTAATGCTTTGCAGCAGGTTTTCCAGGCGGCGCAGGAACAAATAGGCTGCACGCAGCGCCTGCGCATCGGTTTCGGACAGCAAATGCAGCGCTTCAATCGCCGCCAACGTCGGCAGCAGCGATCGGCTTTGCAGCGATGGTTCGCGCCCACCGCGAATCAGTTGGAACACCTGAACAATAAATTCAATTTCGCGAATGCCACCCGCGCCAAGCTTGATGTTGTCTTTCAGCCCCCGGCGACGCACTTCGCGGGTGATCATCCCTTTCATATTACGTAAAGATTGGATCACGCTGAAATCGATGTAACGGCGGAACACAAACGGCCGCAGCATCGCGCGTAGCTCGCCGGTATAGACGCCATCGTCATCGCCCATAATCCGCGCTTTCACCATCGCGTAGCGTTCCCAGTCGCGCCCCTGCTCCTGGTAATAATCTTCCAGCGCCGCAAAGCTCAGCACCAGCGGGCCGCTATCGCCAAACGGACGTAGACGCATATCGACGCGGTAGACAAAGCCATCCTGCGTCGGCTGGTCGAGCACTTTAATCAGCCGCTGTCCCAGGCGAGTAAAGAACTGGGCATTGTCCAGCTCGCGACGTCCGCCCTGGGTGCTGCCGTGCTCAGGCCAGGCAAAAATCAGATCGATATCAGAGGAGAAGTTGAGCTCACCGCCCCCCAGTTTGCCCATCCCGAGGATCAGCAGCGGTTGCGGAACGCCATCGGCGCTGCACGGCGTGCCCCAGTCTCGACAACAGGCGTCATAGAGCCAGTTACGCGCGTGGACGATCAGCGTCTCTGCCAGATGGCTCAGCTGCTGGAGGGTATCCTCTTCGCTGACCAGCGAGAGCGCCTGCGACCATGCAATACGCACCATCACCCGACGGCGAAAAACTCGTAGGGCGCGCATCAGCGCCGTTTCATCATGAACCTCGGCCAACTCTGCTTCGAGCCAACCCGCGTATTCTCGCCACTCATCCGCCTGCGGTGGTTCGCTTTCCAGCGACGCCAGCCACTCGGGATACGCCATCAAACTTTGCTGAACAAAATCACTGAAGGTGAAAACAGCCTGCGCATTTGCGCTGAGCGTCGCGATTGGAAAATCTTCCGGAGCGCGCTCCACTAGCGTGTGCCAGTGCTGCTGTAACTGCGAAGAAAGCGGCGTCATACACGGGTTCCCTGAAGTAAATTAACGTTTTCCGCTGTGTAGCCAGAACGGTTCGACCGCCAGTGCCTCGTTGCGGTAATGCTCAATTTCGATGTGCTGGCGCGTTTCGATGGCGTGGCGTAAGCCCTGCCAGTTTGCCAGCCAGCGCTGGGCTTTCTCGGCGTCGTAGTAACCCGCCAGAATCTGCACGCTGTTGATATCGCGCGTCAAACGCGGCAGCTGATCGCCGTAGCTATCGCCGAGCGGGTAGGCAAACGTGGTGCGCAGCTCGGCGGCCTGGCGAGAAAGGTGGGTATCGGCAAAACGTTTGAACGAATCGGCCATTTTTGCTTCGGCTTTCGCATCAAGGAATGCCTGCCAGCCGCGCGTCACCAGCCATTCGGTGAAGGCAAGTTTGGTTAACGCCGTTTCACGGCTGAACGCCGCGTCGTGAGCGGAAATCTTACCGACCATCAGCGCATCAACCTGGGTCAAACCATCACGTAATTGAGCGCTCGCTTTGCGCGGCACGATGCCGCCAAACAGCGTCAGAATGTGGCGAATCAGCCCCTGGGCGTTGAGCACTTCGATTTTCGCCTTCGTCTTACCGCGCAGCCACAGCTCTTCGTGGTACTGCCAATGGGCGAGAGCGCTTTCCAGCGCGGCCTCGAACGCCTGGCCCACCGTCGCTTTTGGCGGCAGCGTTAAAATAGTTAGCGGTTTTATCTCGCGCTCAGGATTGCCCTGCGCCAGATGGTATCCACGGGCGGCTTTGCTCAGACTGCCCTGACGCAACAGGCCGGTTTGCGCCAGTTGCTGAGCCAGCGCCAGCACGTCAGCAGTTTCGCCGCTCAGCAGTTCCAGCTCCAGCTCGCAAATAGCTTCCAGATGTTCACCGGCTTTAACTTCGCCCTGATCCAGTGCGATTTCAATCTGGCTTTTGCCCTGGCTGACAACCCATTTTTCACGATAGAAATCAGTGCTGAACAGCGGGTTAAGCTGCTCTGCCAGCCCTTGCGGCATTTCGCTATTTGGCCAGACTTCAAGCGGCAGCTTTTCGAGCGCCAGCTCCGGCGTGCTAATCGCAATATTGTATTCAGGACGCTGATGCAAACCGCCAACGGTACGACCAGCGATTTTCATGGTCATCTCATAACGACCATTATCACCACGAATGCGCAGCCCCATATCATGGCGGCGCAGCCAGTTATCGGCGGTTTCGTAATAGATATTCAGCAACTGCCCCGGCGGGGTGTGCTCTGCATTCAGCGTTTGCAGGTGGTTGCGTAGCGCATCAACGCCAGCGTCATCGACGATAAATTTTAATTCGATTTCTTGAGCCATGATTGAATTCTTTTGGTTTCGTTGCCCGGAAATACCTTTATGGCGAACTTATAGGTATTCTTTTTGTCAGTACATAGTATTTTGCGACAAATTGCCATGCAATGCGCAATTTGTCAGGTGGACAGCAGACGCCGGTTTTTTCTCCTGGAGGATTCCGATTACCGCAGAATGCTTTGCGTCGTCAGACTGTTGCCACTACTATCGTTCCACTTATATGACAAAAACGATGATCTGATGCCAAAATTACGCTTAGTTGCCATTACTTTACTGACACTTACCGCTTCAACCATCGCCCACGCTGATGAAAAGCGTTATGTTTCTGACGAACTGAACACCTGGGTACGCAGCGGCCCGGGCGATAATTATCGTCTTGCTGGCTCCCTGAATGCCGGTGAAGAAGTCACGTTGTTGCAGACCAACGACAATACTCAATATGGCCAGGTGCGCGACAGCAACGGCCGTACGGCGTGGATCCCACTAAAAGAGCTGACCGCAACGCCAAGCCTGCGAACTCGTGTGCCGGATCTGGAAAACCAGGTCAAAACCCTGACCGACAAGCTCAACAATATCGACACCACCTGGAACCAACGCACCGCAGAAATGCAGAAAAAGGTCGCTGAGAGCGATAGCGTCATTAACGGTTTGAAAAACGAAAACCAGAAGCTGAAGAACGAGCTCATCGTCGCGCAGAAAAAAGTGAACGCAGCCAATCTTCAGTTGGATGACAAACAGCGCACCATCATCATGCAGTGGTTTATGTATGGCGGCGGCGTGCTGGGTATCGGCCTGCTGCTCGGTCTGGTGCTGCCACACATCATTCCAAGCCGTAAACGTAAAGATCGCTGGATGAACTAAGCCATTCCCCTGCGCCTTTGGCAGGGGATAATTCGCCTTATCGGCACTTCTTTCGTATTATCAGAAAGAAAATGATGAGGAGAAGCGTGGCGTGAAGAGTTATCTGGTCGGTGGTGCAGTTCGGGACGGGTTGTTAGGTCTACCGGTCAAAGATAAAGATTGGGTTGTTGTCGGCGCCACGCCGCAGCAAATGCTCGACGCGGGCTATCAACAGGTAGGCCGCGACTTTCCCGTATTTTTACATCCCAACAGCCACGAAGAATACGCGCTCGCCCGCACCGAGCGAAAGTCAGGTTCTGGTTATACCGGTTTTACCTGCTACGCTGCGCCAGACGTCACGCTGGAGCAGGACTTGCTACGTCGGGACTTAACCGTCAATGCGCTGGCCGAAGACGCCGATGGGACGATTATCGATCCCTACGGCGGTCGCCGCGATCTTGAGTTGCGCATTCTGCGCCATGTTTCCCCCGCCTTTGGTGAAGACCCGCTGCGCGTTTTGCGCGTGGCGCGCTTTGCCGCGCGTTACGCCCATTTAAGCTTCCGTATTGCCGACGAGACCATGGCGCTGATGCGCGAGATGACCGACGCCGGTGAGCTGGCGCACCTGACGCCAGAGCGGGTGTGGAAAGAGACGGAAAATGCCCTCGGCACTCGCAACCCACAGGTATTCTTCCAGACCCTGCGCGACTGTGGCGCGTTGAAAGTCCTGTTTCCAGAAATCGACGCACTGTACGGCGTTCCCGCTCCAGCGAAATGGCACCCGGAAATTGATACCGGCGTTCATACGCTGATGACGCTCACTATGGCGGCAATGCTCAGCCCGGACATTGACGTGCGCTTCGCCACGCTCTGCCACGACCTGGGCAAGGGGCTGACGCCAAAAGAGTTTTGGCCACGTCACCACGGCCACGGCCCAGCGGGCGTAAAGCTGGTTGAGCAATTAAGCCTGCGCCTGAAGGTGCCTAATGAAATGCGCGATCTGGCGAAGCTGGTTGCCGAATTCCACGACCTCATCCATACCCTGCCCATCCTGCAGCCGAAAACGCTGGTCAAGCTGTTTGACTCTATCGATGCCTGGCGCAAGCCACAGCGCGTCGAACAGATAGCGCTCACCAGTGAAGCCGACGTTCGTGGCCGTACCCATTTTGAAGCCTGTGATTATCCGCAAGGACGGCTGCTGCGCGAAGCGTGGGAAGTCGCCAAAAGCGTGGGTAACAAAGAGGTTATCGAGGCTGGATTTAAAGGCCCGGAAATTCGCGAGGAGTTGACGAAACGCCGAATTCAGGCGGTGGCAAACTGGAAGGAAAAACGTTGCCCCCAGCCAAAAGACTGAGGGCAAGTCTTTTAGAAGAAGACGACGTAAACGACTGCTGCGACGATGAAACGGTAGATCGCAAACGGAATAAACGAGATACGTTTAATCAGCTTCAGGAAGGTTTTAATGGCTACCAGCGCGACCAGGAAAGCCATCACAAACCCAACGGCAAACATTGGAATATCGCCAACGGTCAGGAAGTGCCAGCTCTTATAGAGATCCAGCGCCGTAGCCCCCATCATCATCGGTACGGCGAGCAGGAAAGAGAACTCGGAGGCCGCATAGCGGCTCACGCCCATCAGCATCCCGCCGGAAATCGTCGCCCCAGAGCGTGAAAAGCCCGGCCATAGCGCCAGACACTGGAAGCAGCCAATCATAAACGCCTGACGATAGGTCATATCATCAATCCCCACCGCGCGAGGCGTTTTCGGCTTCAGACATTCTGCCGCAATCAGCAATACGCCACCGACCACCAGCGCGTACATGACGTTAATCGGGTTAAAGAGCGATTTAATCGCATCGTGGAAGACCAATCCCAATACCACCGCAGGAATCATCCCCAGCAGGATGTGAATCAGCGACAGGCGACCAGAGCCCTCGCCTTCATGCACCGGCGGACGGCCAAAATTAATGCCAATCAGCCCGAACAGGCGACGCCAGAACATCACGACCACCGCGAGAATTGAACCGAGCTGGATAACCACCTCAAACGTTTTCGCCGTTTCGCCTTCAAAACCCAGCAAGTGGCCGACGATGATCATGTGGCCGGTGCTGGAGACAGGCAGGAATTCCGTCAATCCTTCGACCACACCCAGAATTGCCGCCACCAGCAGCGAGTGTATATCGCTCATTAAATAAACCCTTAAAAGTAAACAATAAAATAAACCCGGCACTATGACCGGTATAAATCACTTTGGTTTAAGTTATATGACGTCTAATGACTTTATTTCAGATTATGGCCACGCTCGATAATAACCCCAACGTTGGCCGCCCGGGCGACAGCGCCAGGTTTGCTGACTTTAATACGCACCCACGGCGAGTTAAAGCGCGACATCAGAAGCTCGGCCAGCTCTTCCGCCACGCGTTCAACCAGCGCAAAACGGCTGCCTTCTACGTGTTTGACCACCGCTTCACTGATATCAGCATAGCTGAGGCAGTCTGCGACGTTGTCGCTGGCCGCCGCTTTACGGTTATCCCAGCCTAATTCGATATCGAACACCAGCTTCTGTTCAATGGTCTGTTCCCAGTCATAAACACCAATAGTGGTGATTACCGAAAGTTGCTCTATAAATACAATATCCATCACGACCTGCTTGGTTTTAGGCTAAACCGGATACCACTTCCGGCGAATTATGCGTATTATCCACAGATGCAGAGAATACTTCGACATTTTCAAAATGGAACAGCGTTATGAGTGCAATCGAGCCTGGAATGATTCTCCTTGCCTACCTTTGCGGCTCAATCTCCAGTGCCATTCTGGTCTGCCGCATTGCGGGGTTCCCTGATCCTCGCAGCAGTGGCTCGGGTAATCCTGGAGCCACCAACGTTTTACGTATTGGCGGTAAAGGCGCTGCTGTAGCCGTACTGATTTTCGACGTCCTGAAAGGGATGCTTCCCGTCTGGGGCGCGTACGCGCTTGGCTTATCCCCTTTCTGGCTTGGGCTGGTCGCTATCGCCGCCTGTCTGGGCCATATCTGGCCGGTATTTTTCCATTTCCATGGCGGAAAAGGTGTCGCCACCGCATTTGGCGCAATAGCCCCTATCGGCCTGGATTTGACCGGCGTTATGGCGGGCACCTGGCTGCTCACCATTCTGCTCAGCGGCTATTCTTCGCTGGGTGCCATCGTCAGCGCATTAGTGGCGCCATTTTATGTCTGGTGGTTTAAACCGCAATACACCTTTCCCGTCTCCATGCTCTCGTGCCTGATTCTGCTGCGCCATCATGACAACATTCAGCGTCTGTGGCGACGTCAGGAAACGAAGGTCTGGGAATGGTTTAAAAAGCGTAAGCAGAAAGACGCAGAATAGCGTAAGAGTTGATGTAGCCCGGCGTCGCGACGCTCAGCCGGGTTACTGTAGATCAGGCGGCCGGTAGTTCAGCCAGCGGCCAGCGCGGACGAACGGTCACGCCCAGCGAGGAATTCGCGCCCGTTTTCAGCCGCACCATTCCTGCGTAAGCAATCATCGCGCCGTTATCGGTGCAAAATTCCGGACGTGCATAGAACACTTCTCCACGGCGTTTTTGCATCATTTCAGCCAGTTTCGCCCGCAGCGTACGGTTAGCGCTCACGCCCCCTGCCATCACCAGACGTTTAAACCCTGTTTGATCCAGCGCGCGCTTGCACTTGATCATCAGCGTATCCACCACCGCATCTTCAAACGCCCGGGCAATATCAGCGCGGGTTTGGTCGTCATTGTCGTTATTACGGATCGTGTTGGCGGCGAAGGTTTTCAGGCCCGAGAAGCTAAAATCAAGCCCAGGGCGATCGGTCATTGGACGCGGGAAGACAAAACGCCCTTCCGTCCCCTGCGAGGCCATTTTTGACAGCATCGGCCCCCCCGGATAATCCAGCCCCAGCAGCTTCGCCGTTTTATCGAAGGCTTCACCGGCGGCGTCATCGATAGACTCGCCCAACAGCGCGTATTCGCCAATACCGGTCACGCTAATCAGCTGCGTATGGCCGCCGGAAACCAGCAGCGCCACGAACGGGTATTCCGGTGGATTGTCTTCCAGCATCGGCGCCAGCAGGTGCCCTTCCATATGGTGTACCGCAATGGCGGGGACATCCCACGCAAATGCCAGCGAACGACCGACGGTTGCGCCGACCAGCAGCGCGCCAACCAGCCCAGGGCCAGCGGTATAGGCCACTGCATCAATATCTTTTGCCGTCAGATTGGCTTCTTTTAACGCCGCCTGAATCAGCGGAACTGTTTTACGCACGTGATCGCGCGAGGCCAGTTCAGGAACAACGCCGCCGTAATCAGCGTGTAATTTCACCTGACTATACAGTTGGTTGGCTAACAGACCTTTTTCATCGTCATAGATAGCGATGCCGGTTTCATCGCAGGATGTTTCAATACCCAGTACACGCATGGCTAGATTTACCTCGTTTCAATACCGCGCAGTGTAGGGCGAATAACCCGGGATGTAAAACTTTGCTCACCCCTGGACGCCACTTCGTGTATACTCCTCACCCTTAAAAAGTCTATTTCAAAAAGAGCATCGGTGCTTTACAAAGCAGCAGTAGTTGCAGTAAAATTCCGCACCATTTTGAAATAAGCTGGCGCCGATGCCAGCGGCAAACCGAATTTATAAAGGTGAGAGTTACATGCCGGTAATTAAAGTACGTGAAAACGAGCCGTTCGACGTAGCACTGCGTCGCTTCAAACGTTCATGCGAGAAAGCAGGTGTTCTGGCAGAAGTTCGTCGTCGTGAGTTCTATGAAAAACCAACGACCGAACGTAAGCGCGCTAAAGCTTCTGCAGTGAAACGTCACGCGAAGAAACTGGCTCGCGAAAACGCACGCCGTACTCGTCTGTACTAATCTCTTGAGGGCGTCAGCTCTCAATTGTCAGACCGAGTTGTAGTTGCAAGGCCGTGCTTCCGAAAGGAATGCGCGGCTTGTTTTCGTTTATACGTCATTAAAATAAACGGGGCCTATGGCTGGACGAATCCCACGCGTATTTATTAGTGACCTGCTGGCGCGCACCGACATCATCGATCTCATCGATGCACGGGTGAAGCTGAAAAAGCAGGGCAAGAATTACCATGCGTGCTGTCCATTCCATAATGAAAAATCCCCTTCTTTCACCGTAAATGGTGATAAGCAGTTTTACCACTGCTTCGGCTGCGGCGCGCACGGTAATGCCATCGACTTTTTAATGAACTACGACAAGCTCGAGTTCGTTGAAACCGTTGAAGAACTGGCAGCCATGCACAATCTTGATGTGCCGTATGAAGCCGGAACGGGCCTGAGTCAAATAGAGCGTCATCAACGACAGAATCTCTATCAGCTCATGGATGGATTGAACGCGTTTTATCAGCAATCCTTCGCCCAACCCAACGCCGAGCCTGCCCGCCAGTACCTGGAGCAACGCGGCCTCAGTGCCGAGATTGTCCAGCGTTTTGCTATTGGTTTTGCACCGCCAGGCTGGGATAACGCATTAAAACGTTTCGGCGGAAATGTCGACAACAGAAAGCTGTTGCTCGATGCCGGAATGCTGGTCACCAACGACCAGGGTAGAACGTACGACCGTTTCCGCAATCGTGTAATGTTCCCGATTCGCGACAAACGAGGCCGGGTAATTGGTTTTGGTGGCCGCGTACTCGGTAACGATACGCCGAAATACCTGAACTCCCCGGAAACCGATATTTTCCATAAAGGTCGCCAGCTGTATGGCCTTTATGAAGCCCAGCAGCACAACGCTGAACCACCGCGTCTGCTGGTTGTCGAAGGTTATATGGATGTCGTCGCACTGGCGCAATACGGTATCAACTATGCCGTTGCCTCGCTGGGCACTTCGACCACGGCTGACCACATCCATATGCTATTTCGTGCGACAAACAACGTAATTTGCTGTTACGACGGCGACCGTGCCGGGCGTGATGCCGCATGGCGTGCATTAGAAACCGCCATGCCGTACATGACCGATGGCCGTCAGCTACGCTTTATGTTCCTGCCCGACGGTGAAGACCCGGATACGCTGGTACGTAAAGAAGGCAAAGAGGCTTTTGAGGCACGGATGGAGCATGCACAACCGCTCTCCATGTTCTTATTTAACAGCCTATTGCCACAGGTTGACCTGAGTACGCCAGATGGTAGTACCCAGCTCGCCGCACTGGCGTTGCCGCTTATCAGTCAGGTTCCAGGCGATGCGCACCGTATTCACCTGCGCCAGACGCTAGGGCTGAAGTTAGGGATTTTCGACGACGCCGCGCTTGATCGTTTAATGCCAAAACAGGCAGAAAGTGGCGTCGTACGCCCGACTCAACAGCTAAAACGCACGACCATGCGTATACTTATAGGGTTGCTGGTGCAAAACCCCGATCTCGCGCCGCGGGTGCCACCACTCGCCGGGCTCGATCCGAAAAAATTGCCGGGCCTGAAGCTGTTTTCCGAACTGGTAAATACCTGTTTAGCTCAACCCGGTCTGACCACTGGTCAACTTTTAGAGCAATATCGCGGGACAAATGAAGCGGCAACCCTTGAAAAACTGTCGATGTGGGACGATATAGCAGATAAGGATATTGCTGAAGAAACCTTCACCGACTCGCTCAACCATATGTTTGATTCGTTGCTTGTACTGCGACAAGAAGAGTTGATAGCTCGCGATCGCACACACGGTTTAAGCAGCGAAGAACGCCGGGAACTCTGGACACTGAACCAGGAACTGGCCAGGAAATAGACAAAATCATTCACGTTGTATCAAGGCAGCAAGTGAACGAATTCCAGGGAGTGTACACCAGTACATGACCAGGATTCGGGAATACAGCTAACGCAGAGACAACGTGAAAGATAAAGTATTTAACGGCTTAACTGCCGAATACCTATCGGGTAGCCCCCGACAGCCGCACCGAGGCGCAGCGGCATTAATATAAGTACGCCCTCGCATTAAATGTCGGCGGTTCGTTCGCCGGCCGACACCAATCAAATGAATTAAGTGTGGATACCGTCTTATGGAGCAAAACCCGCAGTCACAGCTCAAGCTTCTTGTCCAACGTGGTAAAGAGCAAGGCTATCTGACCTATGCCGAGGTCAATGACCATCTGCCGGAAGATATCGTCGATTCAGATCAGATCGAAGACATCATCCAAATGATCAACGACATGGGCATTCAGGTGATGGAAGAAGCGCCGGATGCCGATGATCTGTTGCTGGCTGAAACCTCCAACAACACTGATGAAGACGCAGAAGAAGCGGCTGCACAAGTTCTGTCCAGCGTGGAATCTGAAATCGGGCGTACTACTGACCCCGTGCGTATGTATATGCGCGAAATGGGTACCGTAGAGCTGCTGACCCGTGAAGGTGAAATCGACATCGCCAAGCGTATTGAAGACGGGATCAACCAGGTACAGTGTTCCGTTGCCGAATACCCGGAAGCAATCACCTATCTGCTGGAACAGTACGATCGCGTTGAAGCAGAAGAAGCACGTCTGTCCGACCTTATCACCGGTTTCGTCGATCCAAACGCTGAAGAAGACATGGCGCCAACCGCAACTCACGTGGGCTCCGAACTGTCTCAGGAAGAGATGGATGACGACGAAGATGAAGAAGAAGACGACGACGACGATAGCAGCGACGATGACAACAGCATCGACCCAGAGCTGGCGCGTGAAAAATTCGGTGAGCTGCGTACTCAGTACGAACTGACTCGCGATACGATCAAAGCCAAGGGCCGCAGCCACGCAGCCGCTCAGGAAGAGATCCAGAAGCTGTCTGAAGTCTTCAAGCAATTCCGTCTGGTACCGAAACAGTTCGACTACCTGGTTAACAGCATGCGTACCATGATGGACCGCGTGCGTACCCAGGAACGTATCATCATGAAGATGTGCGTTGAGCAGTGCAAAATGCCGAAAAAGAACTTCATCACCCTGTTCACCGGCAATGAGACCAGCGATACCTGGTTCAACGCGGCTATCGCGATGAACAAACCATGGTCTGAAAAACTGCACGATGTGGCGGATGACGTTCACCGTGGTCTGCAGAAACTGCGTCAGATTGAAGAAGAAACCGGCCTGACCATCGAGCAGGTTAAAGACATCAACCGTCGTATGTCCATCGGTGAAGCGAAAGCTCGCCGTGCGAAGAAAGAGATGGTTGAAGCGAACTTACGTCTGGTTATTTCTATCGCCAAGAAATACACCAACCGCGGTCTGCAGTTCCTTGACCTGATTCAGGAAGGTAACATCGGCCTGATGAAAGCGGTTGATAAGTTTGAATACCGTCGCGGCTATAAGTTCTCCACCTATGCAACCTGGTGGATCCGTCAGGCGATCACCCGTTCTATCGCAGACCAGGCGCGCACCATCCGTATCCCGGTGCATATGATTGAGACGATTAACAAGCTCAACCGTATCTCCCGCCAGATGCTGCAGGAAATGGGTCGTGAACCAACGCCGGAAGAGCTGGCTGAACGTATGCTGATGCCGGAAGACAAAATCCGTAAAGTGCTGAAAATTGCCAAAGAGCCAATCTCCATGGAAACGCCAATCGGCGACGATGAAGATTCACATCTGGGTGATTTCATCGAGGATACCACCCTCGAGCTGCCGCTGGACTCTGCGACCACCGAGAGCCTGCGTGCTGCCACGCACGACGTGCTTGCTGGCCTGACCGCCCGTGAAGCGAAAGTTCTGCGTATGCGTTTCGGTATCGATATGAACACCGACCACACGCTGGAAGAAGTGGGTAAACAGTTCGACGTAACCCGCGAACGTATCCGTCAGATCGAAGCGAAGGCGCTGCGTAAACTGCGTCACCCAAGCCGCTCTGAAGTGCTGCGTAGCTTCCTGGACGATTAATATCTCTCGTCAGTTGAACGTAAAACGCCACCCTATCGGGTGGCGTTTTTTATGTCTACAATCTCACACACCCGGAATCAATATTTCCCCTACCGGAATTAACCACGTAGAGATCACATAACTCGCCAAAGACACTACGTATTAATCATTATTTTTTCATTATTAAAGGCTCAGCCATTTATAAGCAATAATAATATTTTATCTGCCTAACTATTTCAAAAAAACAAGTCACCCATGTTAGTAGTGCAGTCCCCTCACCGTCTCATAAAAATGCATTAATTGCTCACTTTTAAACCATTAAACATATTAAAATCAATACGTTGAAATCATAAAATTTCGATCCCACCCCATGTTTTCTATCCATCATTCAGACTAAATACTCGCTGAATTTATCAAGAAAATTATTCATGATGCGAACCCCACCATTAATAATAGTAAGAATCATCCTAATGAGGTTGTTAAAGCACCTAGCCTGTGGTAAAAAAAGTCAAAATAAAAAACATGTCAAATTACACAATTATTCATTTGATTGTATCAATACATTAGCTGTGCTTTAGAGGCAGGGTGTTCTTTTGCCTTTTTAGAATTAGTGATGACTTCACTCCATCGGATTGGTCGGTACATCCGCCGCTTTACCCCAACGCACGGGCTTTGGTTAAGGGAAATGACACGGGTTATACGTAAGTAGAAGGACATGGAACTGTCGACTCAACAGGCTCCAGCACACAAAAAGCTAGCAAAGGCGCAGGCCATTATTCTCAGTCATAAAAGCCACATCATCATCCCTGGGATAAACAAATCGGATTTCGATTATTACCGCGTTAGCAATTAAAGATCTGCACGCGCTGGCGGTACTCGCCAGAGCTTCTTAATGTTGAAAGTGAAATGTTTAAAGATAAAGTAAAGGAATTGGTCAGCACACTGCGTGCCCGCACCTGCAAAATCAATCTTGCCTGGATACAGCAGCATCTCGCCCGCATCATTATTGTGGCCCCTATGTCGTTGTTGGTTGTCTATCTGCTGATCTTCAGCCAGCCGCGCTATATGAGCGAATCCACGGTCGCCGTCAAACGACCTAGCGATATCGAAGGCAGCAGCCTCAACGTCGGCCTGTTGCTGGGTGCCTCTAACCCAAGCTCTGCGGAAGATTCCCTCTACCTGAAGGAATACATCAACTCGGCGGATATGCTGCGTGTGTTGAATAAAATGCTCAATTTCCACGATGCGTGGAGCCAAAGCGGGCTGGATTTTATCAACCATCTGGCGCAAAACACGACGGCCGAACAATTCCTTAACTACTATCGTGACCGTATCTCTATCACCTACGACGATAAGGCAGGGCTACTGGCTATTCAGACTCAGGGATTCACCCCAGAGTTCGCCCAGCGTTTCAACCAGGCGGTGCTGAAAGAGTCTGAGCGCTTTATCAACGAGCTGTCGCACCGTATTGCCCGCGACCAATTGAACTTTGCGCAAGAAGAATTGCAGCAGGCACGCCTGCGCCTTGATAACAGCAAAGCTGAGCTCCTGGCCTATCAGAACAAAAACAACGTCCTCGATCCGGAAGCTTCTGCCGTTGCAGCCAGCACGTTAATCAATACGTTGATGGCGAAGAAAATTGACCTGGAAGCAGAGCTGCGCAATCAGCTTACCTATCTGCGTGAAGATGCCCCGCAGGTAGTCAGTACCCGTAACTCAGTCAACTCATTGCAGGCGCAGATAGACAAAGAGCAGAGCAAAATTACCGCGCCTGGAACCAACAAGCTCAATAGCATGGCTGCCGACTTTGAAGAGATCAAAGCCCGCGTCGCCTTTGATACCGACCTCTACAGCATGGCGCTGAAGGCAATCGAGAAAACCCGACTTGAGAGCGCGCGTAAGTTAAAAGTTCTGTCCGTGATTAGCTCACCGCAGCTCCCTGAAGAGTCCAGTTATCCCAATAAACTCTATCTACTGGCTAGTTGGCTGCTGGTATGCAGCCTGCTGTTCGGCACGGTGAAACTGCTGCTTGCCGTCATCGAAGACCATAAAGATTAAAAGTAAAACGAGCATACAAGTGACCATGAAATTAGTGAAATCGGCGCTGGTGATTCTGGCATGCCAGGCCACCGCGGCCAGCGCAGTCGGTATCAGCGCCGATCCGAATCTTACCGGTGCGGCACCGCTACCCTCGATAATCTCGGGAAAAAGCGGCGAGACACCTGTCGTCTCTGGCTTTGACGACACGCCATCACCGCTACCAGCCGTCGAGAACAGCCGCATGTTCGGCGCCCAGTTGTTTACCGCCACCAGTGCTGCCGGAGGCACAAGCATCGGTTTTAACCCGAGCTATGTTATCGGCCTCGGGGACACCATTCAGGTACGCCTGTGGGGTGCTTTTAACTTTGAAGGCGCGCTGACCGTCGATCCGAAAGGCAATATCTTCCTGCCTAACGTCGGGCCGCTAAAAGTCACCGGCGTGACGAATGCCCAGTTGAACAGCCTGGTTGAAAGCAAAATCAAAGAAGTCTATCAGGCTAACGTGAACGTCTACGCCTCCCTGTTGCAGGCTCAGCCAGTCAAAGTCTTTGTCACCGGCTACGTACGTAACCCAGGCCTGTACGGTGGCGTGGCGTCTGACTCACTGCTCAACTACCTGAGCAAAGCCGGCGGCGTCGATAGCGATCGCGGCAGCTACGTGGATATCATCGTTAAACGCGGCACGAAAGTACGTTCTCGCGTGAATCTGTATGAGTTCCTGCTCAACGGCCAGCTTGGCCTGTCGCAGTTTGTCGATGGCGATACCATCGTCGTTGGCCCACGCCAGCACACCTTTAGCGTTGAAGGCGACGTTTTTAACGGCTACGACTTCGAATTTGCCAATAGCAGCATTCCGGTGACAGAAGCCCTGAGCTGGGCACGACCTAAGCCGGGTGCCACCCACATGACCATCATCCGCCAGCAAGGCACGATGAAGCGCAGTGAGTACTTCCCGCTGAGCTCCGCGGCAGGCCGCATGTTGCAGGATGGCGACAAGCTGATCATCAGTTCAGATCGCTATGCGGGCACAATCCAGGTGCGTATTGATGGCGCTCACTCCGGCGAGCACGCTGTAGTACTGCCATACGGCGCTTCAATGCGTCAGGTGATTGCGCAAATTCGTCCGAACAGCATGTCGCAGCTCAACGCCATTCAGCTCTACCGCAGATCGGTCGCCGAGCGGCAAAAAGAGATGCTGACCGTTTCTCTGCAGAAGCTGGAACAAGCATCGCTCTCCGCCCAGTCAGCCACTCAGGAAGAAGCTCGTCTGCGCATGCAGGAAGCGCAGCTAGTCAGCCGTTTCGTCGCTAAAGCCCGTACCGTCGTGCCGAAGGGTGAAGTCGTGCTTAACGAAGCGAATATTGATTCCGTTCTGCTGGAAGACGGTGACGTTATTGTCATTCCAGAGAAGAGCTCACTGGTGATGGTACACGGGGAAGTTCTGTTCCCGAACGCCGTCAGTTGGGAGAAAGGAATGGATGCTGATGACTACATCAAGAAATGTGGCGGCCTGACTCAGAAGTCCAGCAAAGCGAAGATCATTGTTATCCGTCAGAACGGCGAAACGCTGAGTGCCAGCGATGCTGGATCGCTAAAACCGGGCGACGAAATTATGGTTCTGCCGAACTACGAGACCAAGAACATCGAAGTTACGCGTGGGATTTCGACCATCCTGTACCAGCTGGCGGTCGCCGCGAAAGTGATCCTCGATTTTTAAGTCTGACCTTTGATGTTCACGCTCTCCCTGTGCTGACAGGGAGAGCGAACCCGACAACCTGGGCGATATTTTTTCACCATCCACCCATCGAATTAGGGACATAGATATACATGCTGGGCATTTATTCCTCAGGCATTTGGCGCATTCCATTCCTCGACAATTTACTGCCGGGTAATCGCGTCAAATTAAGCACCCGCGCGCCCATCCCGGAAGGGGTGACGGCGGTGGCTGTCTGGGGCTACCGCCCGAGCGCGCAAAAGCCGGTCGAGCTGGCGACGGAGGCCGGGCTGCCGGTCATTCGACTGGAGGACGGTTTTATCCGCTCTCTGGGGCTGGGGGTAGAAGGTGCGCCGCCGCTATCGATGGTTATTGATAGCCAGGGTATCTACTACGACGCCTCCACGCCTAGCGAACTCGAAGCATTAATTAAAGATAGCGCTGGCAACGCGTGCCATCACCAGCAAGCGCGCGACCTGATGACGGCCATCGTCGATAGCGATCTCTCGAAATACAACAAGGCGCCACCATTTTCCCCTCCGGCTACGATGGCTCCTTGCGTTCTGGTGGTTGATCAGACCTTTGGCGATGTCTCGGTCAGTAAAGGCAATGCTGATGCTGATGCTTTCCGCCGGATGCTCGATACCGCCTGCGCGGAAAACCCGGACGCTGAAGTCTGGGTCAAGGTTCACCCCGACGTGCTGTGCGGCAAAAAAGCCGGGTACTTCGCCGGATTAAAAAATGACGCGCAGGTACGGCTGTTCGCTGAAGACGTTAGCCCACAATCGCTACTGCGCCATGTCAAACATGTCTATGTCGTTACGTCACAGTACGGCTTCGAAGCATTGTTGGCGAGTAAGCCGGTAACGTGCTTTGGCCAACCCTGGTATGCCGGATGGGGGCTGACCGACGACCGCCACCCACAGGCTGCAACGCTCGCCGCCCGACGCGGCAACGCACCGTTAGTCGAGCTGTTTATCGCAGCGTATCTGCGTTACAGCCATTATCGTCATCCAGTGACCGGCAGCGCGAGCACGCTGGGAAGCGTCGTGGCCTGGCTGAGCCAACAGCGCCAGCATCGCCTTACTCGTACTGGAACGCTATGGGCTCCAGGGCTCAGCCTGTGGAAAAGTGCCATTCTCAAACCCTATTTACAGACCAGCGACAACCGGGTTCGTTTTGCCAGCCAATGCCCGACCGCCACGGCGTTGATCGCCTGGGGGACGCGCGGAGAAGCGCGATGGCAACAGCAGGCAAAGCAACAAGGGCTGCCGTTATGGCGGATGGAAGATGGGTTTATTCGCTCGTCGGGCCTCGGCTCCGACCTGCTCGCTCCGTTGTCGCTGGTGCTGGATAAAACAGGCATTTATTACGATGCCACGCGCCCAAGCGACCTGGAAAGTCTGCTCAATGCCAGTCAGCTGAACCTAAGCCAACAGCAACGTGCGGATACTCTGCGCCATTCACTGGTTGCGCATAAGCTCAGCAAATACAACCTCGGCGAGGATTGGCAACTTCCGCCGCAGGCACGGGGCAAACGTGTGTTGCTCGTGCCGGGTCAGGTTGAGGATGACGCCTCCATTGCGACCGGCGCCCTGTCCATCAATACCAACCGCGATCTGCTGCGCACAGTACGCGAACGCAACCCGGATGCCTTTATCGTTTTTAAGCCGCATCCGGATGTCCTGGTTGGCAACCGTAAGGGCGCGGTCAGCGGTGATGACGTGGCGAAGTGGGCCGATTGCCAGGCTCTGGATGCCGATATTATTCAGTGCATTCAACACGCCGATGAGCTGCATACCATGACGTCGCTCTCGGGTTTTGAGGCGCTGCTACACGGTAAGAAAGTGTTCTGCTATGGCCTGCCATTTTACGCCGGATGGGGGCTGACCCATGACGAACACCACACCGACCGCCGAACTCGCCGGCTGAGTCTTACTGATTTAGTGTGGCAGGCGCTTATCGCCTACCCGACCTACATTCATCCGCAACGGCTGGAGCCGATGGCGGTTGAAGAGGCGGTGCAGTGGCTACGCAACGCGCCACGTGGCGAGATGAAGGTGAGCCAAAAGAGTATTGGCCGCCTTGCCAGGCAATATCGAAAGTTGCAGATGTTTTACAAAGTGCGATTCGGCTGACGCCGTCGACAAAGATGCAAGGGAAAATGATGCATAACGCTACCGTAAAAAAACTGCTGGCAGGTAAAAAATACCTGCTGCTACAGGGGCCGATGGGGCCATTCTTTAACGACGTTGCAAACTGGCTGGAAACGCTGGAGCGCGAGGCTGTTAACGTGGTGTTCAACGGTGGTGACCGTTTTTACTGTCGCCAACGTAACCACCTGACCTATCAGCAAACTCCGCAGGAGTTCCCTGGCTGGTTAAAAGAAACCTGGCAGTCCTACCCTTTCGATACGATTCTTTGCTTCGGCGACTGCCGCCCACTTCATCAGGCCGCTCGCGCATGGGCGAAGGCAAAAGGCATCCGTTTTCTTGCCTTCGAAGAAGGGTACCTGCGACCGCACTTTATTACCGTTGAGGAAGATGGCGTTAACGCCTTCTCACCTCTGCCGCGAGATCCTGACTTTTATCGCGCACTGCCTGATATGCCACCACCACAGGTTCAACCACTGAAGCCATCCAGCGGTAAACGTTATGCCCACGCCTGCTGGTATTATCTGGTGAGCTGGCGCTCGCGTCATGAGTTTCCAGCCTACCGTCACCACAAATCGTTCTCCCCCTGGTACGAGGCCCGCTGCTGGACCCGCGCCTGGTGGCGTAAACACTGGTATGGTTTCAAGCAGCGCAAAGTCCTTGGCAAACTTCAAACCACGCTGGATCAGCGCTATTATCTGGCGATCCTACAGGTTTATAACGACAGCCAGATCCGCAATCACAGTCCCTATAACGACGTTCGCGATTATATCAACGACGTGATGTTCTCGTTCTCACGCAAAGCGCCGATGAGTGAGTTTCTGGTGATTAAGCATCATCCGATGGATCGCGGCCACCGTCTGTACGGCCCGCTTATCAAACGACTGAGCAAAAAGTATGGTGTGAAAAACCGGGTGATTTACGTGCACGATCTGTCAATGCCGGAGTTATTAACGCACAGCAAGGCAGTGGTGACGATTAACAGTACGGCGGGGATTTCAGCGTTGATTCACAACAAACCGCTGAAGGTGATGGGCAATGCCCTGTACGACATGAAAGGCCTGACGTATCAAGGGCACCTGCACCAATTCTGGACGGCGGGGTTTAAACCGGATATGAAACTGTTTAAGAAGTTCCGTGGGTACTTGTTGGCAAATACCCAGGTGAATGCGGTGTATTATGGAGAAAAAATCAAAACTATTATTAATGCTAAGTTTGCAGATAAAAAAATTACCGCAAAGCACATTTCACACAGTTAAATAATAGAAATCACACAAAACTATGATTCTCTTATATCTTCTAAAGCTTTTATGCACTCATCAATATTATCAAAAGGTAAACTGCCAATATCCTTTAATGGGAGCGCCCACCATTCAAGTTTTAGCAGTTTACGAATTTGCTCTTCAGAGAACCTCATCCTAATTTGTTTAGCAGGTGTCCCTCCAACAATAGAATACGGAGGGACATCCTTAACCACTACTGAATTAGCTGCAATTACAGCACCATCGCCAATTTTTATGCCGGCCTTAATAATACTCTGAGCCCCAATCCAGACATCGTTCCCAATACTTGTAGGAGGGTGCCCACGCCAAGAAACTCTTTTAATGTTATTTTTATATATAGGATCATTAGGAAATTGAGCACTATGATATTGGAAGCTATGAGATGATAAAAAAGTTGTAGGATGGTTAGCAACTCCAATTTCACACCCCCTAGCTATCGAACAAAATCGGCCAATAGTTACATGGGGATAAATAATGCTGCCAATATTTAAAAAAAGGTAACACCCAACATTACACTCTGCGTGAATTTGAGAAGATGGTCCACAATGAATTGGATGTTCAACTTTTGTTGTCGGTGAAATAGATGAAGATTTTGCGATAACTGAATGCTCGCTCATTGTTTATCCTTGAGATTTACTTTTTGATACATTTTTAAATGCATCAGAGAAAAAGAGAACTGGATTTTTTACCAATTTTTTAGCCTTTCGGCCTAACTTTCCAGTGTTTTTAATATTTTCACTTGAAATAACCCTGCTATTATTAGCCACAGTACCACCGGTACCTACCAGTTTAGCACTCTTTTTCCCATCACTACTTGAGACATCAATCAAAGATTTCTTATTTTCTATTATCGATGCTTTTACGGAAGTTGGTGGTTGTATTTTATCACGCAACAGAATTCCTGATCGATAATATTCATAATAGCAAGTATTTATTTTAAATGGGGTATTCCGCCTTTCTAGACATATTGATTTCATAACACCATCATCATTTGGCATTCTTAATACACTAAAATCCGTATATACAGCATTTGTTGTTTTAGATTTAGTTATGGAATTAATACTTTCTTTATAAAGAGTTTCACCTATCGAATAAAATTCATTCATCAAATAGTGAATGAATTTATTAACCTTATCTACACTAGGTATTTTCAATTCAGGTAAATATTCTAAGAAATCTTGTGCCGAGTTTAATTTAACAGACAACCCAGGGTGCGAATAATAAGCTAAACCAAGGTTAAAAGTTGGTTTTCCAGCCATAATTGAATATAAACCGACACCCGAATTGATAAGCATCACCGCATCAGCAGAAATTATTGCATCACAGAAATTATCAGTATCACTCAATAATGTCACATTGTCAGGACACTTTAAGGAGTTTAACAAACAATCGCTTTCCAGTGGATGTTTCTTTATTATCACATGCCATCCATTCATTTCCGGCATAGAAGCTAAACTTATTACCTCCTCCAAAAAACCATCGACACTAGAAACTTTATCAGAAAAATACTTTATTACTGAATCATTTGGTCTTTGCAAAGGAATAAATAAAACCTTCTTATTTCCGAGGTGATATTTTTTTATGAAATTAGATGCACCAATTCTGTCTCCATTTTTTTCAAGCGAATCACTTGAAGATAATGTTTTTAATATAAACTCACTGACATTATCAACTTGATCACTACTAATTTCTTTATCCCAATTATCAGGCGAGTATGATGAACTCGATGCATTAAAACCATTTGGATCAAAAAACCATGTATCAGGAAGACCACCACGATCATAATTTATAGTTGATAATCCAAGCTGCAAACATTTATTATATAGTTCAAGCCGATGTGCATTTGCATAAGAATTAAAAAACAAAACACGTGAAACACTATTAACACCCAGGTACTCAACAAATTCCTCGACACTGGTAAAATCAGTATCTCGAGCGTATACACAATGAGACAAATAAGGCATTGCTACTCTAATAGAATTAACAGTTTTGCCTTCCTTAGGTGCCAGGACTAAAGTCTTGCCTTGAACGTAGGATGAATAACCAGTCAATGCAGCAGGCATAGATTCTTCTTTATCAAACTTCCTTATTAATTTATTAAAAATATTCCTGTTTATTTGATTTCTTTCAGAATAGTTTTTATTTAAGTTTTCCGGATGCCATAAATGAACGAAAAATATTTTTTCCCCCATAGCCTCTCGACCAAACAAACTGAAGAAAGTACGATAACCATTATAATATGGTGAGTCATATTTATATTCATGACTATAATAATCACGTGAACGCACGAATTTATTCGATCGGTTAGCCACTCGATTCAATAATTCGAAATCCTCGTAACCATGCCCGTGAAACTCGGTATTATTGCCGCCACACTCCATTAAATAATGACGTTTTATAATTATCATAGATGTCACAGGAGCATACATTTTTATAGACTCATGCTTATCTCTATAATATTTATAACTCAAAGAGTGCATATTCTCCCATGAACCATCACATACATAATCCTGAGAAAAATCCTCAGCTAAATAAAGACAAGGAATGCATTCTACTTCGTTGTAATATTCATATCCAGAAATACGGTTTATTAGATTTTCGTAAACTGAATCAGGAGCATACAAATCAATATCTTGAAATGTCACATATTCTGTTTTAGCCATTGAAACACCTTTATTTCTGCACTCACCTGCAGAAAAAGGATTCCCTTGCATACCTAAATTGACATATACAAAATTATGTTCAAAACATTTCCTTTCTAACTCCTCACTTATCGAGGTCAAACTACCAAAATCGACAATTATTCTCTTAATTTTTTCAGATATATACGACCTCTCAATAAAAAAAAGAGTTCTTTCATATATATGATCAGATTTTGACTGACAATACACTGGGGTAATAATAGTTAACATATTATTCCTTAATATTTTGAGTTAATTTTTTCCATATAAACATCTATCGCACTTTGAACAGTTTCATAAAGCTCAACGCCGTCTTCAAAATCAATTAACAATGCGATATCACAATATTTCTTTAATGAGTTCAAACTATGCGATACCATAATAAAATTTGATTCTCTGTGCCGTAAATCAAACAACTCATCACACTTCATCTTAAATTTAGCATCGCCAACCGCAGTAACTTCATCTACTAAATAATAATCAAAATCAAATGCCATGCTCAAGCCAAAGCCTAATCTAGACTTCATTCCTGAAGAGTATGTTTTGATCGGCATGTCAAAATATTTACCTAACTCGGAAAACGCCTCAACGAAGTCAACCTTATCTCGTAATTCATCTTTTTTTGCGTACAATCGTGAGACAAATTTAACATTTTCTCGACCGGTTAGACTCCCTTGAAAACCACCTGATAATCCTACAGGCCAGGAAATAGTTTTATTCGTAGTAATTTTCCCACTATCAGGTCTATCGATCCCACCAATCATTCGAAGTAAAGTTGATTTACCGGCCCCGTTACGCCCAATCAAAGCAATACTTCTCCCTTCAGGAATCTCAATATTAAGATTTTTAAAAACGTAATGCCTACCCTTTGGGGTGCGGTAAGATTTTGTCAGATTTTCAATTTTAATCATGATGTCAACATTGCCTTTTCACGGTTACGATAAAGAGATAGTCCGATAAAAAAGACAATCAGTGAACATAGAGATAAATAGTTAAGACTAACCCCCTGACTCTCATATCCTGCTACAACAGAAGATCGACTTAACTCAACGACATGCACAATGGGATTCCATAGCAAATACGGCCAGTACTCTTTCGGAATCGCATGCAACGGGAACATAACGCATGAAATGAAGTAGAGGGGTTTAATAAATATAGGTAAGAACTTCTCTGTTTCCGGGAGGGTATTTCCCATGACCATAAAGATCAATCCGACACCGCAGGAAAAGATAACCAATAAAAACCACGTACAGGCTAACGATAATAGGTTGGTGATTTCAAATTGTTCACCAGCCAGACCAACCACCGTCATCAATAAGATATAAACAGCGACATAGATAACTGTTTCTAGCAAAGCACGGGCAATAATTGTGTCGATAGGCTTTACAGGCCGATAGTTAAACAATCCCTGGTTGGCGGCGATTGCCCCAACGGATCGAACAGCAATATTGCTAAAAAGAAAATAGGGGATAATGCCGTTCAGTAAAAACACCGGAAACGAAATATCCGGCATAGTCCGATGCATGATGAAACCGAAAACAGCTAACAGGATCATCAGATGCGCGGCTGGCTCCAGGATCGCCCAGAGGTACCCTAATCGGTACTTGCCAAAACGCGTTTTAATCTCGCGCAGAAACAGCGCCTTCACGGCGGCCTGTTGTACTTCTAACCCACTTCTGGCCATTGATATTTGTTACCTTGGTGCGATTGAGCACGCTACCGCCCCTGGCTCTAGCAACCAGATTACTCAATGCATAAATTAGAATAGAAAGCGTCAGAACAATTAGCATGCTAATTGCCAGCTTAAAATAAGATGATTGCTTAAGGATAATTCGTGTATACGTCTGGATGAGAAGAGGACTTAAGGGGGAAAAGCAAACTAGTGGTACATCTCCCTGATAAAAACCACACATCTCCGCAATCAGCTACAAATTTAACCGCTGCATAAGATAATTCCTATAAGTTAAAAACTATTAATTATCGAGTATTAATCCATGATAACTATAAAAACACTCATCATATAAAATTTAAACCATAAAAATCAATAAGTTAAAAACAAGAAAACGGTCTACAAACCAAACCAAAACCAGCAATATATTGCTGGTCAGAGGCTATATTTCTGTACATGTTTCGTACTAATACATTCAAGTCGTTTTACTTTTATTTTTTTCCCAATTTGCTACTGCTAAAAAAGGTAGATTTTGCAATCTTAGATCTCATTAATAATATTTACCAATACGTAACTCCAGGAAGAATTTTTTCCTCTCCCTGGGAAGTGACAGAGTCATATTTAAACGATGGGCTTCTGGCGTAAAATATAAATATCGCCGTTATTTATTGCTAAATACCCTCTTATCCTACAGCCAAGCAGTATCAAATACTCTCAGCCTCTCTTTCATTGCCTTCCCTAAAGACCTCGAGCGACTAACGCTTCGTTCAATTCCCGATAGGCTTCTACCAGCTTTTCAAGTGAAGCACGGTTCAAACCGCTGGGATTGGGGAGTACCCAAACCTGAGTGACGCCGATTCTCACATCCTGCTTGCCCCATTGCGCCCCACGTTGATTGAACGCCCTCTCAAAGGCTTGTTTACCCAGAACAGCAAGGACGGCTGGTTGATACTCTTCGATTTTAGTCAGCAACTCACGACCGCCGCTTCGCAGCTCCTGTACGCTCACCTCAGTCGCCTGCACCGTTGGTCGCTCAACCAGCTTCGTCACGCCGCAGCGGAACTCGAGCATTTGCTCCGCTTCTTCCGGCTTCAATTGGCGCTCGGTAAACCCAGACAGATGCAGTACTTTCCAGAAGCGGTTTGCCGGATGGGCGAACGGGTAGCCTAACGAGGAAGATGACAACCCAGGGTTAATGCCGCAGAACAGGACCCGCAGCCCCGTATCAATAATGTCTTTAACCATAATATCCTCAGCCGATACATCATCAGCTGAGTATAACGAATTGAAAATGCATTGTTTATAAAAACAGCATGTGCGCGCTTAATGCTGGATTGGTGCTCATTGTTACTTTATAATCCCCGCCTACTTAGGCCCCTTAGCTCAGTGGTTAGAGCAGGCGACTCATAATCGCTTGGTCGTTGGTTCAAACCCAACAGGGGCCACCAAATACAAAAAGGGCTGACGAGAAATCGTCAGCCCTTTTTGCTTGAATCAGATGATAACAGGCGCCCCCACGAGGCGGGTGAGAGCGACTTAAGCAGGGTTACACCAGCGAGCTCAGTTCCTCGCGCATGTAGTCAGAGAAGAATTCAGGGTGTTTAATCACAATACGCTCGCCGGATTCGACTCGCTCGGCCCAGTTGGCTACTTTATCCGTAAACCCGGCATTCCAGCCGTCATGCTGACCGCGTTCGGTCACATCGGTAGAACTCACCGGCGTCCCCAACTCTTTTAAATAGTTCAGAATTCCCTTCGCTGTACTCTCATCCATGGACTGTGGTACTGGCTCAGACGTGTTCATACCACCAATGAAATCCAATGCTTTATCAATGACTGCTGGCATATGCTTGTCCTTAAATTAACCACGTAGTAAACAAGTTATACTATGGACTGAAACTGGCGGTCATTACAAAGAAACAGCTCACGTTATTGCACTTTTTCGTGAGCTAAAACGGATTTTTACCTCACTTTTCATCATGGTGACGCCATTCAGCACAAAAAAAAGCCAGCGCAACAGGCGCTGGCTTTCGTCATACTGGTGAGATTACGCGTTGGTGGCCGAATTTTGTCCAGCGCTGGATTTGGTATTTTCCAGCATGCGGCGTACCGGCACAATCAGCACGCACAGTACGGCAGCACAAATCAGCAGCGCGATAGAACAACGGGCGAACAGGTCTGGCAGCATATCAAGTTGATCGGCCTTCACGTGACCACCGATCAAGCCCGCCGCCAGGTTGCCCAGCGCACTGGCGCAGAACCACAGTCCCATCATCTGGCCACGCATTCTTTCCGGTGCCAGCAGCGTCATGGTTGCCAGGCCAATTGGGCTTAAGCACAGCTCGCCGAGCGTCAGCATCAGAATACTGCCTACCAGCCACATTGGCGACACGCCTGCCCCACCGTTGCTCAGCACATTCTGAGCCGCCAGCATCATCAGACCAAAGCCCGCCGCGGCGCACAGAATACCGATAACAAACTTGGTGATACTGCCCGGACGCACGTTTTTACGCGCCAGCGCAGGCCACGCCCAGCTAAATACCGGGGCCAGCAGGATGATAAACAGGGCGTTAATCGACTGGAACCATACCGCCGGGATCTCAAAATCACCGATCATACGGTTGGTGTAGTCGTTGGCGAACAGGTTAAACGACGTTGGTTTCTGTTCAAAGGCAGACCAGAAGAACGCTGCGGATACCAACAGGATGAAGCACACCAACAGGCGCGCGCGCTCTTTGCGGCTAAGACCAGCAAATGCGAACAGATAGATAAAGTACAGCGCCACCGATGCAGCAATCACGTACACCAGCACGCTTGCTACTGCGACCGGGTTAATCACAATGACACCCTGCGCAATCAGCGTGATGATAACCGCAACGCAAACGGCCAGCGCCAGCAGCCATGCGCCTACACCGCGCTTCTTCGCCACCGGGTTATTCCAGGTCGAATCCAGCCCCACTTCGCTGTCATAGCGTTGCATCGCCGGTACAGCAAAGATACGGAAGATAACCAGCGCCACCAGCATCCCGATGCCGCCGATACCAAAGCCCCAGTGCCAGCCGTGCGATTTAATCAGCCAACCGGAAATCAGCGGTGCGATAAACGATCCCATGTTGATACCCATATAAAACAGAGAGAAACCGCCATCACGACGGGCATCGCCCTTTTTATACAGCGTACCGACCATCACCGAGATACAGGTTTTAAACAACCCGGAACCCAGCACGATAAACATCAGGCCGATAAAGAACAGGTTGTCGCCCATAAAGGCAGACAGCGCAATAGCCAGATGGCCCAGAGCTATCAGAATCGAACCGTACCATACGGCCTTTTGCTGGCCGAGCCAGTTATCGGCCAGCCAACCGCCCGGCAGAGCCGCCAGGTACATTGTCCCGGCAAAAATCCCGACAATCGCCGAAGCATTTTCACGCGCCAGTCCCATGCCGCCGTCATATACGGTCGCCGCCATAAACAGAATCAGTAATGGGCGAATACCGTAAAACGAGAATCGCTCCCACATTTCGGTAAAGAACAGCGACCCTAGCGGATAAGGGTGACCGAAAAAGGTTCGGCTTTCGTTTTTGTTAACAGAGGAATGCATAGTTTCTCCAGAGAAGGTGCGCCGCAACGCGTGTAAGTTGTGTAAGCGGACTAGCCATTTTTTAATTTTGTCGATGATTTACATCTAACGCGGTATTTTTTAACCATTTGATAACCATGTTATGGTCATGTCTAGCCCGTTGCCCCATACTTTTAGACGAAAAGTCGATAAACATCTACTTTTACAGATTTTTTATTGGCATCAAAGCAAAGGTGATTGACATCATCACCAGACACGATAAATGGATAATTATTCATATAAAACAATAATATATTCCATTTTCAAACGCAATAAATGGCCGAAAACAGGCCCAAAGATAGGGCTATAAAAAGTGTGGAAAATACGACGTTCGCCTGGCTTATGTGAGTAAGCCGCGATAAATAGCGTAGAATGGATTGAGGGTGAGTGACCCATGCATGGCGGAAGGTCAGCAGGAAAAGCAGGCGCGGGGTGCGCCTGCCGTTGGCTTATTTTGCGTGCCAGTATGCGCTCGAACGTACCAGCTGCGGATCGATAGCGTCAGTAACAAAACCGTCGGTCAGCCCTTTCACCACCTTCCCTTCACCTGTCAGCCAGATAAAGTAGTCGGACTCAGGCACCGTTAACTGCGCCAGACGCGCAGCAACAGCGTCGGCATCATAGCGGGTAAACCACTCAATATTGCAGTTCTCAAACCCGGACAGATAATCTTTATCCGCCTCGTCTCGAACCATCACCAGCGCGTTGACCAGCGGATGTTGCGGCAACTCGCGTAATGCCTCCAGCCGACGGCGCAGCGCAGGCATTCCGGTTTCGTCACAAACATACAGCTGCCAGGCGTAATCCTCAGGCACCACCAGCGAACCACGCGGGCCACCGATGAGTAGCGTATCGCCGACTGTCGCATCCATTGCCCACTGGCTGGCTACGCCGCCGTCATGGATAAAGAAGTCATAGGCCAACTCATGGCGCTCCGCGTTATACAGCGGCGTATAGTCACGCGCCTGTGGGCGAACACCGTCTGCCCAAACGATGCCTTCGTCGCTCACGGTTGGCGGCGTTAATGTCGTGCCGGCCTGCGGGAAAAACAGTTTAGTGTGGTCGTCAAAACCGCGTGAGCTAAAGCCGTTAAGCGCTTCCCCGCCCAACACAATCCGCTGGAAAGCCGCACCGACGCGTTCAACGCGCAGTACGGTCAGTTCACGAAAACGAAGCTCATTGCGTACGCGCTGTGGGTATTTGTTCTCTTTCATTTGGCGTCTCTCTGACAAATAGATATATCTAAAAACTTTGCAAATGATAATGATTGCCAATTAAAAAGAATGCAAGCACTTTTTATGATATATGAACCACATCATATCAAGCATCGCCAAATTAAAATTAACTCCATATATATCAATTAATTAAAAAACATTCACTTTTAGATATTGCTAAAGATATAAAATAAGATATAAGTTAGATATATCTAAATAACAAAAGGAATACCATCCATGAGACCTTTCTCTGGTAGCGAACATCGCGGCCACGGCCATCGTGGCGAGCACGGCGAGTGCGAACATCGCGGTGGACGTGGCGAAGGCCACGGCGGCGGTCGTCGTCAGCGCTTCTTCGGTCACGGTGAGCTGCGCCTGGTCATTCTCAGCATCCTCAAAGAGAGCGCCAGCCACGGCTATGAATTGATTAAAGCGATTGAATCCCTGACTCAGGGCCACTACAGCCCTAGCCCCGGCGTTATCTATCCCACGCTGGATTTATTACAGGATCAGGGGCTGATTACCGTGCAGGAAGAGGACGGCGGGCGTAAAAAAATCGAGATTACCGCCGACGGCAGTCAGATGCTCGAAGCAAGCCAGGAGCCGTTGGCACAAATCCAGACCCGGCTGAAAGCCAGAATGGTGGGGCATGAACTGCGTAAAAACCCGCAGATGAAGCGGGCGCTGGACAACTTTAAAGCCGTGCTGGACCTGAAGGTGAATCAGGGCGATATCAGCGACGCGCAGCTAAAACAGATTATCGGCATTATCGACCGTGCGGCGCTGGATATCACCCAGTTAGATTAATGCAGGACCGTAACTGCATCCTGAAGGCGGCTTGCGCGACGTTTTACCATCGCCGACACGCTTGCGCTCTCCGCCACCAGCCCGGCATTTTGCTGGGTGATTTCATCAAGTTTCGCCACCGCGCGCGTCAAGTCTGACAGACCCGTCGCCTGCTCTGACGTTGACTGGCTAATCTGCGCAATCAGCTGGGTGACATTTTGCACTTGTGAAACAATGTCATCCATCGTGCGCCCCGCCGCATGTACCTGCTCAGACCCGGACTGCACTTTACTGGCGCTGGCTTCAATCAACTGGCGAATTTCGTTAGCGGCAGTGGCGCTTCGGCTCGCCAGATGCCGAACTTCACCGGCAACCACCGCAAAGCCCCTTCCCTGTTCACCGGCACGCGCAGCCTCAACGGCGGCATTCAGCGCCAGAATATTGGTCTGGAAAGCAATATCGTTAATCAGCGTGGTAATCGAGCCAATACGCTGGGTGCTATCGGCGATATCCTCCATGGTTTGCACCACCCGGTGCATCGCCTGCCCACCCTGAGTTGCCGCGCCGCTGGCGGCAAGAGAGAGCTTATCGGCCTGCGCCGCAGTGTGGGAATTGTTCTGCACCGATGCCGCCATCTGATTCATGGTAGTGACCGTTTGCTGCACATTCTCCACCGTTTCCTGCGTCCGCAGATTGAGAGAATCGTTACCACGCGCCAGCACGTCGCTACCATCGCTAACGCTGTTAACCTGGCTTGAGACATCGTTAATCAGCCAACGGCACATTAACCCAAGCTGCCCCACCGAGCGAAGTATCAGCCCTAGTTCATCGCTACGATCCAGATGTTCCACGCTATTACGCTCGCCGGTCGCCACGCGGAGCGCCTGTCGCGTCACGTTCTCGATTGGCCGAACAATCTGCCACTCAAATACCAGGGTGGTCAGCAGCAGCAGAATCGCCGACGTCAGCACCGCCGCAATCGGCGCATTCAGGGCAAACAGCGATCCGGCCAGCAGCAGATACAGCCCGAGCATCATGCTTCTAACCCGCCAGCGCAGCGGCATAGCCGAGAGCTTGCCCCACCAGCGTTTGCTGATAACCCGGCCTTTATGCAGGCGTTTATTGCTGCGATTCTCGCGCAACGCCTGATAAAGCGGTTCAACGGCCGCCACTTCCTGTGGACTGGCCTTGGTACGGATAGACATATAGCCGATGGTTTTACCATTACGCACCTGGGGAATGGCGTTGGCACGCACCCAGTAATGGCCGCCGCTTTTTGGGCGATTTTTCACGATACCGGTCCACGGCTCACCTTGCTTTAGCGTATACCACATATCGGCAAACGCCGCTTTCGGCATATCGGGATGACGCACCAGATTATGCGGCAGGCCGTGCATCTCTTCACGGCCATAGCCGCTTATCTTCACAAAAGCATCGTTAACGTGGGTAATGCAGCTATTGAGGTCGGTGGTCGACATGAGGGTGGTGTGATCGTCCAGCACGGATTCATGCTGGTTTTGGTCGGACAGGGTAGACATACGAACATCCTTTTCAGGTGCGGAAAGAAAATGTATTACAATTGTTATATCGGAGGTTATTTAATTAACCTTAATTGTTAATTTTGCGTTAGATCGCAAAATCGACAAAAGCCCTACTTTTTACAAGCCGCGCTACCCTGGCGCAAAACGCGCACTGCTGTGGAGCGCGCTGCACAAAAAGGTCGCACCTCGCCGACAACCTTTTCAGTCTCCCCGCACCGTTGGACGATTAAATATTGTACATCCGCGTTATTCCCAGGCATTTATCCCGATTTTCACCGCAGCCGCTGAAGTGGCGTAATCCCTGCAATACTTAACTCAGTATCATGTGATACGTGAGCCCCGGGAGCACATTTTGAACAGGTTACCTTCCAGCGCATCGGCTCTGGCCTGCAGCGCACACGCACTGAATCTCATTGAGAAGACAACGCTCTCACATGAGGAGATGAAAGCTCTTAACCAGGAGGTCAGGGAATACTTTAAAGAACATGTGAATCCGGGGTTTTTAGAGTACCGAAAATCTGTAACAGCCGGTGGGGATTACGGAGCCGTAGAGTGGCAAGCGGGAGGGTTAAATACGCTTGTCGACACCCAGGGCCAGGAGTTTCTGGATTGCCTGGGCGGTTTTGGTATTTTCAATGTGGGGCACCGTAATCCAGTGGTGGTTTCCGCCGTACAGAATCAGCTCGCTAAACAACCGCTTCACAGTCAGGAACTGCTCGACCCGTTGCGCGCGATGCTGGCCAAAACGCTGGCCGCCCTTGCGCCCGGCAAGCTGAAGTACAGCTTCTTTAGCAACAGCGGCACCGAATCGGTGGAAGCAGCGCTGAAGCTGGCCAAAGCCTACCAATCGCCACGCGGCAAATTTACCTTTATCGCCACCAGCGGCGCGTTCCATGGCAAATCGCTTGGGGCGTTATCGGCTACAGCCAAATCAACCTTCCGCAAGCCGTTTATGCCATTGCTGCCGGGCTTCCGCCATGTGCCATTTGGTAATATTGAGGCCATGCGCACCATGCTCAGCGAATGCCAGAAAACCGGTGATGACGTGGCGGCGGTGATCCTTGAGCCAATTCAGGGCGAAGGTGGTGTGATTCTGCCGCCTCAAGGCTATCTGCCCGCCGTGCGTAAGCTGTGCGATGAGTTTGGCGCGTTGCTGATCTTTGATGAAGTGCAAACCGGGATGGGCCGTACCGGCAAGATGTTTGCCTGCGAGCATGAGAACGTGCAGCCGGATATCCTGTGCCTGGCAAAAGCACTCGGCGGTGGCGTCATGCCTATCGGTGCCACTATCGCCACGGAAGAGGTGTTCTCAGTGCTGTTCGACAATCCGTTCCTGCACACCACCACTTTTGGCGGCAATCCGCTGGCCTGCGCGGCGGCGCTGGCGACCATCAACGTACTGCTGACCGAAAACCTGCCCGCTCAGGCCGAGCAGAAAGGCGATATGCTGTTGGATGGTTTCCGCAGTATGGCACGCGAATACCCGGATCTAGTCCGTGAAGCCCGTGGTAAAGGGATGCTGATGGCAATTGAATTTGTCGACAACGAAATCGGCTATACCTTTGCCAGCGAGATGTTCCGCCAGCGCGTACTGGTTGCCGGAACGCTCAACAATGCCAAGACCATTCGCGTTGAACCCCCGTTGACCCTGACGATGGAACAGTGCGACCAGGTGCTGAAAGCGGCGCGTAACGCGCTGGCAGCCCTGCGGGTCAGTCAACATCAGGTAGCTACCGAGCAGTAAATTCACGCCCCCTACCACTTCGGTAGGGGGGCGTTTTTATTGCCACCTATCGCCAAATGGCGATGGGATATCCAGCCACTGAACTTCGCAATCGCTGGTGCCGCAAAAAAGCCGGGCGCCGCCTTGACCATCCTTTAGCAACCCGGCGGGGAAAACGACATCCCGCAGATCTTCACGCTTGCACTCCCCACTCAGAAAATCATCCCGGCAGGCTATCATTGCCATCGGAGACGACACGCCGGACTGAGGGTCAAAGATAAAACGTGCCGCATAGTAATGACGGTTGCCCAACGCATCAAAACCAGCAACATGTGCCAGCACGCCAACGTTGCCCGTGGGCAGCAGGTATGCCGCATTGACACCGCACCAGCACTGCTCATCCACATGTGAAATCAGCGAGGCGCTGGCCATCACCTGCGCGTCGAGCGCCTGCAATCGGGGGATAATCGTCCAGCCGATGGTGCCGCGCCCGCCGGGCTCCCCTTGTGGCCGGGTAAAAACCAGAATACGTCCATCGGGCAATTGAAGCAGGCGGATATCTTTCATGCCCCACGGCCCGGTCGTCAGCGGCCGCAATGTGGCAATATTTTCCCCGATGAAAAACTGCGTGCGCCAGCGTAAAGGCTCTCCTTGCGTTGAAAACGAGACCTCTACGCCGCCAAACACCAGTTGCCCATCGATCTCGCTGATAAAAGGATCCTGCAAAGCGAATTCCGGCATATCGGCTAGCAAAGTTGCACGATTCTCGCCATCCCAGGCGAAGAAGCACACCTGAGCGCGTTCGCTGTTGCGCACTTCCACCCGCGCGGCTATGCACCATCCCCCGGCATGACGAAAAGGTGCCGTCGGGTTATACACATCCCGCCCGTCCACACCGTGAAAAGTCATCTTGCCACCGCGGTATAGACGGGGGTGGGAGCAATAACGCCGATAAAGCTCAGCCACGTTGTCGCGCATCATGCCAACCCTAAGTGCTTCCATAACGCATTCATTGGCAGCGTCGCCAGCGCGGTACACTCATCGGCGGCGCCGTACCAGACATGCAGCACCTCATCACGAATAAGCGCCCCGCAGGTGAAAACGACGTTGCCGAAAAAACCTTCTCGTTCATAGGATGCCGTTGGCTCCAGCAGCGGTACCGGCGATTTTGCGAGGATTTTGGTGGGATCGTTGAGATCCAATAACAGCGCACCCAGACAGTAGCGTTGATCCGCATCGACTCCGTGATAGATCTCAAGCCAGCCGCGTTGGGTTTTAATTAACGGCGCGCCGCCGCCTGATTTCCGCGAGTCCCATTCATCCCCTGAACGTCCCAGCAGGTGCCGGTGGTTTCCCCAGTGCAGCATATCCGGAGATTCGCAGATCCAGATCTCTGGATGACCAAAGTGGCACGGTGCCGGGCGCGTTAATGCCATATAGCGGCCATTAACTTTTTCCGGGAAGAAGCAGACGTCGCGGTTGTCCGGGCAAAGGATCAATCCCTGTTTTTCAACGCGCACAAAGTCGCGGGTGGTCGCCAGCGCCGTGGTGATTCCCAACGACGAAGCCGCCGAGTAGTTGATATACCAAAGATCATCTATCTGCGTGATACGCGCATCTTCGCAACCAAACTCTTCATAGCGGCTGTCCGCGATAATAAAAGGCTGGGTATCAACCGCGTAATGCACGCCATCTTTGCTGCGCGCAAGGCGCAAATGGGACATTGAGGTCAGCCACAGCTGCGATGGATCGCTCTTTAAGACAATGGTTCGGGGATCGCTAAAATCGTAGCGCTCATCGCCGCGATAGAACATCTTCGTGGTCTGCCGCCAGCCGCCCGCGTGTGATTCCAGCAACGGCACGACGATCTGCTGTGGATCGTCATTGAGCACGCTCTCGGCAACGCGCAGGAGCAGGATAATTTCACCGTTGTACTCGGTGACGCCGGTATTAAAGACGCATTCTACTTTCCGCCCCGGCAGTGAAGGCACCACATCTTTCGGGGTAATTAGCGGATTATTGCTGTGTCTGTTCATGAACTCTCCTTTTCATCAGAATTTGATTTTTACCTAGCCATTGAGTGTCCTGCCCGTATAGCACGTCGGCGGCAATCGCCCGCCATGGATTTTGTACCGGACCGCCAAAATTAATCGCCACCCAGATTCGTTCGCTTGCCGTCGCGCGCATAAACCAGACGCACTCTTCGGTCTGCACCAACAGTCCGCCATCCCCCTCGCAGAGGGCTGCCGTTTGTCTACGCAGCGCAATCAGCTCCTGATAATCCCGCCACAGTGAGCCGGGCGTCTGCTGCTGGCGCATGGCGTTGATTTTTCGGTAGTCGTTGCTAATGGGCATCCAGGACGTGATGGCAGAGAATCCAGCTAATGGCGCGTCGCTCCACAGCATCGGCGCACGGGATGCATCGCGTGAATGGTCAATCGCCTGAACCAGCGCTTCGGCCTGAGTTAAGCCTTGCTGGAGTGCCGTTTGATAATGGATTTTCCCCTGAATATCGAAAATCTGTTCTACCGTCCTGGGGAGATAGTCGGTCATCCCCAGCTCTTCTCCCTGGAAGACAAACGGCACGCCGCGCACGGTCAGCTGCAGCGCTAGTACCGCTTTCGCGCGTTCAATATCGTGCGGGCCTTCACCAAAACGGCTAATCATGCGCGGCATATCGTGGCTGGAGAAAAAGAGCGTTGGCAGACCTGATTGCTGTGACTGTGTGGCGTTAATTTCCGAGCATAAACGCGAGATATCAAAGGTCTTCTGGCTACCGATATTGAAGTTGAACACCACGTCCATCAGTTCGGGACTCTGATAGCGCGCCAGAATATCCAGCTCGTCGCTGCCGATCTCGGCAATCAGAAACGCGTTCCCCTGCTGACGCACATAGCGACACAGGCGCCGTAAGGTGTCGATGATCCCCGGTTGGTTTATATCAAACTCATGCCGCTGTTCACCGTTGTCTATCGGGTTATCAGGGCCAATGCCGTCAGTGGTCAAAAAGTTGATCACATCAAAACGAAAACCATCAACCCCCTGCGATTTCCAGAAATCAATGACCCGATAGATCTCCTGCTCCACCTGCGGGTTCTGCCAGTTCAAATCAACCTGCTGTGGCGAAAATTTATGGTAGTAATGCTCGCCGGTATCCGGCTCCGCGCACCACGCACTGCCGGAGAAAAACGACTGCCAGTTATTTGGCTGTTTGCTAAACAGAAAGTAATTCCGGTAGCGGCTGGCCGGATTATTCCATGCATCGCGAAACCAGGGATGTTCCGTCGAAACGTGGTTAACCACTAGATCGATGATCACCCGGATCCCGCAGGCGTGGCAGCGTTCCACCACTTCACGAAAATCCGCTGATGTACCAAAACGTGGATCAACGGCGCAGTAGTCACTGATGTCGTAACCGTTGTCCACCATCGGTGACGGGTAGAAAGGGGTTATCCAGATAGCCCCAACGCCCAGCGTTTGCAGATAATCGACCTTCGACAACAGCCCGGGGAAATCCCCGATGCCGTCGCCATTACCGTCGCAAAAAGAGGGCAGATAAATTTGATAGCAGGTACACGCCTGCCACCAGGGTTGATTGCTCACCGGTACGTTCCTTATTTCAGTGATAACGACATGCCCTGTAGGAAATATTTGCGGAACAGGATAAACAGCACGACGACAGGCAGCATCTGCACCACCGCCCCAGCCATTACCGGCCCCAGATACACGCCGTAAGATTTACTGAACGTCGCTAGCAGGACTGAGAACGGCATTTTTTCGACGTCTCGCATCACAATCAGCGGCCACAGGAAGTTGTCCCAGGAGCTTGAGAAAGTGAATAGCGCAACTATCGCCAGAATGGATTTATTCAGCGGCATCATCACATGACGCAAAATGCCCCACAGATTGGCGTGATCGAGACGCGCGGCGTACAGGTAATCATTCGGCGTCCCTTTGAAGCTTTGCGACACCATGAAGATCCCCCACGCGCTCATCGCATAGGGCAGGATCATCGCGCTGTAGTCATTAATCAGCCCCAGCTCCCGCATCAGCACAAACTGCGGAATGATGAACATGAATACCGGAAACACCATCTGCACAATCAGTAAATTGCGAAACGCGTTTTTACCGTGAAATTCGGTCTTCGCCAGCGCGTATCCCACCAGCATCGAGGTGATGGTCACGCAGGCGGTGATGGTGATGGACACAAACAGCGAATTACACAACGTGCGCAAAAACGGTTTGTCCGCACGGTTGCTGTTATCAAAAAGGAAGGTGTAGTTTTCCAGCGTTAAATGCCCGGAGAACAGGCTGCTGGTGTAGATTTCCGCCGTTGGCTTCAATGAGGAGACAACCATCCAGATAAACGGGTAGAGCCAGCTTAACGCCAGTAAAAACATCACCGCATGAATTAACAGGCTCAAAGGAGTGAGTTTTTTCATTCACACTATCTCGATATTTTTTTCAAACAGTTTGCGGAAGAGCCAGATAGCCAGGAAGCTACACCCAGCCACAATGATTGACATTGCAGCGGCCCAGGTCGGTTTCATATTCTGGAAAGCGGCTTCATACATCACCACCATCGGACTGGTTGTACTGTTCAACGGCCCACCGCCGGTAATTAAATAAGGTTCGGTGAAAATACTGAAGGCAACGGTAATCGCCAGCACCATCACCATGACAATTTGCGGATTCATCATCGGCAAGGTAATAGCCCAGACCTGTTTAACGCGCCCAGTTTTATCCAGCACTGCCGCACTATAAATATCGTGTGGAATAGATTGCATCCCGGAATAGAGAATCAGACCGTAATAGCCGACAAATTTCCAGGTCACAATCAGAGCAATAGATAGCATTGCGCAGTCCGAGTTGGTAAACCAGGGAACAGAAATACTAAAAGCTTCACGTAAGAATTGATTCACTGGGCCATATTCACTAAAGAGCTTGGCAAACACGATGGAATAGGCCACGCCCGATGATATATTAGCCAGTAAAAAACTCAGTGCGATAAATCCCTTCCCATATTTAATTCTACGCAGACCGGCGGCAAAAAGTAACGAGGTTATAAAGACGATGGGTAAATACCACATCAGGAACCGACAGATATTCCACATTGATGTCCAGAATAGCTGGTCGTTAACCACGCCAATAATATTCTGTAGCCCCGTAAAGTGGGGCATACCAATAAATTGCCAGTGTGTCACGCTAAGCACCAGCAGCCAGGCCAGCGGATAAAACCAGAACAGCAAGGAATAACCTATCCATACGGAGGCCAGCAGGCCTCCGGTACGGGAATCATATCCGGCCATTGATCCCCCCTTATTTGGATAATAGGGCGTTAATTTCTTGCTCGGAGCGGGCTAATACTTTGACCGGGTCATCCTGATTAAAAATCACCCGCTCAAGCATCTGCGTCATACTACGCTGCACTTCCGTGGTTTGCGTCGTCGCCACCGGCGGCAGCGCGACATCAACATAGGACGCAATGCTTTTCTCCAGCGGGTTCTGGTCAAAGTACTCAGTAAACAGCGGGTTAGTCATCAGATCGGCGCGCGCTGGCGGCATACCGGTAAGTTCCAGCCAGCTACGGTCATGCTCTGCATGGCCAAAAACCCATTGTATGAATGCCCAGGCTTGCGTTTTGTGTTTGCTGGAGCTGAACATCACCATGCCTTTGCTGTCACCAAATGTATGCGGATGCGCGACGCCGCCTTCGGTTAGCATTGGGCCTATCTGAATGGTTTTCAGTATGTCCGGGTACTGTTTACGATAGCGTGCGAGATCCCAAGGGCCACGTGCAGAGGCCAGTACTAGCCCGGTTGCTAGCGGGTCATCAGCGGCGGTGAAGTCATAGCTGCTCCACTTTTTTTCAAACACTTTACCCATAAATGTCAGCACGGCCTGACCTGCGGAATTGTTAAAGTCGGCTTTTTTATCAGCAATATAGGTTTTCCCGCCGCTCTGCGCGTAATACAACGGGATAAAGTCGAACCAGCGCTCCCACCAGTTTTTGCCCGCCGTCAACTGCATTACGTAGCCGTGGTTATCTGCCGCCCGGCGCTCAGCCAATTGGTAAAGTTCGTCGTAACGTGTCGGAACATGGTCGAAACCGTATTTTTTCAGCAAATCACCGCGCCACCACCAGACAATAGGATTGATATAAATCGGCAGGACATTTTGCTGACCGTTGAGTTTCCAGGCGGGAAGAATCGCCGTCATTTGACGCGAATTCACTAGCGACTCAAATCCAGGCATTTTAGATAAATCTTCAATTTGCCCGACATCAACAAGCTGACTGGCAAAACCAATAAATATATTACTGGAAATATCCGGTTCAGTACCTGAGGCCAACGCATTCATGATGGCTTCTTCCGAGCTATTAGCCGCAGGAATAGTTGTAAATTCAACGGGTGTATGCGTGGCGTCTTTATTCCATTCCGTCACCATTTTATTCCAGAACGCCTCTTCATTTTCATTCGGCGCGACCCACATTTTAATCGGTGTTTTAGCGCTATCTTGCGCCTCGCTTTTATCATCCGGGCCACAACCGGAAATACAGAAACTGAGTAGTATTGATGCCGTAAATTTAGCAACCGTTGAATATTTCACGATTTATCTCCCTAACGCTTAATACGTGTTATTGGCTTACCGCAACCCTGCTTTGAATGAGGCGTAAACTAGCACTCCTTTTTTATGTTTAACGTTAAACAAATCACAAAACAATTTTTGTTTAACGATAAACTCAGCGCCTATTAAAGTATAAATAAAAATGTAAATACATAATTCACATGAATATAAAAAATGAAAACCAAACACCTGGTGAATATAAAAAACAAAAACACACCAGGATAACAATTAAATCATTAGCCAGTGAAATGGGTATTTCACACACGACGATTTCAAATGCGTGGAATAACCCTGAAAAACTCTCTGCTGATTTACGTGAGCGTATTTTTTCTTATGCAAAGTCGGTCGGTTTTCAGGGACCCGATAAACTAGCTCGGGCGTTACGTACCGGAAAATCAGATGCCATCGGCGTAGTTTTTAACGACTCAATGAGTTACGTATTTATCGATCCCCATGACATCAAGCTGATGCGCGGGATTGCCATACGTTGCGAAGAACAGAATATAAATCTGGTGCTTATTCCGCTGCAAAAAGGGGCCTCGTGTAAATCGCCATCCCCCACCACGCTGGTTGATGGTTACATTCTCAATGCCACCTACAACAATGCCGAAGTCATCCAGCAAACGCTCGCCCGCCACCTCCCGATCGTGACGCTTGATTTTCAACTGCCGCAATACAGCAGCGTATCCATAGATAACACCTGTGCGATGCGCGATATCGCGACCTATCTGCTCCAGAAGGGGCACCGCCATTTTGGCATCATCGCCTTTTCCTCGAGCCCCGGCGTCCGAGGGATGCGTCATCTTGAGCAGGCTATCGTCGGCGACAACACATTAATGCTGACGCGTGTAAATGCCTGCCGCGACGTATTTCATGAGCATGGAATACCGCTGGGCGATAGCTGGCTCTATGAAACTCAACACGATGAACAGCATGGCGAACTGGCCGCTGAGACGTTATTAACGGCCCATCCCGCCATCACCGCGCTTGTCTGCCTGTCGGATCGTTTCGCGGTTGGCGCAGTCAATTACTGCCAGCGTAATGGCCTGCCCATTCCCCAACGCGTGGCGATCGCCGGCTTTGACAACATGACGCCCGAAGTGAACGGCATTGGGCTTACGACCATCGCCCAGGATGCAGAACGCAAAGGTGAAATCGCCGTTGAGTTACTCCTGAAAAACGGGCCAGTCACCCACTATGCGCTGGAGTATCAGCTCATCGTGCGGGAAACCGCCTGAGTACCTATTGCTTAACCGAAGAGTGGATTATGGATGAACTGACCTGCTTTAAAGCCTACGACATTCGTGGCGAAGTCGATGTCGAACTCACACCCGGAATTGCCTATCGGATTGGTCGCGCCTACGCCAGTTGGTTACACCCTCGGCGCGTTGTGGTCGGGGCGGATATCCGTCTGAGCTCGGAGGCGTTAAAAGCCGCGCTCGCGGAAGGACTAATGTCCAGCGGCGTTAATGTGATTGATATTGGCCTCACGGGCACGGAAGAGATTTACTTTGCCACGCGTGAACTACGTGCGGACGGTGGTATTCAGATCACCGCGAGCCATAATCCCGCCCATGACAATGGCATGAAACTGGTGCGCGAAGAGGCACGCCCGATCAGCAACGACAACGGGCTACTTGAAATTAAAGCGCTGGCGGAGAAAAACGTGTTTCCGCCCGCCGTTCATCGCGGCGTCCTCACCGCCTATGATAACCGTCCCGCATGGATCCGCTGCCTGCTGCGTTTCTTCAGGCATCCGTTGATACGCCCGCTGCGGATTGTCGCCAACTCAGGGCATGGAACAGCAGGCCCGGCGCTCGATGCGCTTGCAGAGGCACTGAATCACGCTGGCGTGCCGGTTGAATTTATCCGTCTGCATCATCAACCCGATGGCCGTTTCCCGGCGGGTGTCCCCAATCCGATGCTGGCAGAAAACCAGCTCGCCACCCGGCAGGCGGTTATTGATAATCATGCTGATTTTGGTATCGCCTGGGATGGCGATTTCGATCGCTGTTTTTTCTTCGATCAGCGCGGCGAATTTATTGAGAGCTATTACCTGGTGGGGCTGTTTGCCCGCCATTTTTTACAGCACTCGCCCGGTAGCAGCGTTATCCTCGATCCGCGCTTAATCTGGAATACTCTCGAGGTTATCAAACGCAACGGCGGGAAGCCGATTATCAGCAAAACCGGACACGCTTTTATCAAAGCCCGGATGCGCCAGGAAGATGCCATCTACGGCGGCGAAATGAGCGGACATCACTACTTTCGCGAATTTGGCTACTGCGATAGCGGGATGATCCCGCTGGTGCTGATGCTGCAAATTATTGGCGGTAGCCATCAGCCATTGTCTGACTTTATCGCAGATGCGCAGACACGTTTTCCGGTGTCCGGCGAGATCAATCGGGTTGTCGACGATCCTGCCGCCATACTCAAAAGCATTACCGCGTACTATCAGCCCCAGTCGCCACAATACGACGACTGCGATGGCGTTAGCCTGGCCTTTGCCGACTGGCGCTTTAACTTGCGCGCCTCGAATACCGAACCGCTGCTGCGTCTGAATGTTGAAACTCGCGGCGATACCGGCCTGCTCGCCGCCAAAACCGCCGAAGTGCTGGCATTTATTGCCACGAAGGAGGCGCTATGACAGCCCTTTACCTGAGCAATATCCATAAAAAATACGACAAGACCACCATCATTGAAAATTTGTCTCTGGAGATAGCTTCCGGTGAATTTATCGTGCTGGTCGGCCCTTCCGGCTGCGGCAAGTCGACGCTGCTGCGAATGATTGCCGGGCTTGAGATGCCCGATAGCGGCACACTGATGATGGGTGATAAAGACGTCACCCACCTTGCAGCGGGCAAACGTAGCCTATCGATGGTGTTTCAGTCCTACGCCCTTTATCCGCATATGACCGTGCGCGATAACCTCGCCTTTGGCTTACGAAATATCAAAACCCCGGCAGATGAAATCGCGCGGCGGATCCACCGTGCAGCCGCCATGCTGAAGCTGGATGAGATGCTCGACAGGCTGCCGCAAAATCTCTCCGGTGGCCAGCGACAGCGCGTGGCGATTGGCCGTTCGATTGTTCAGGAACCAGAGCTGTTCTTGTTCGATGAGCCGCTTTCCAACCTTGACGCCGCGCTACGCGTGGAGATGCGTCAGGAGATCCAGCAGCTACATAACACGCTGAAAAATACCATGATTTATGTCACCCACGATCAGGTCGAAGCCATGACGCTCGCCGACCGTATCGTGGTGCTCTACAAAGGAAAAATTGAACAGGTCGGCACGCCGCTTGAGCTCTACAACGCGCCGGCAAACCTGTTCGTCGCCAAGTTTATCGGCACGCCTAAAATCAATATTCTCCCTGCCGTCTGGTATCAGGGCGCGCTACAGATTGCGGATGACATCGTCTTCCCGCTCTCTCGCCAGCCGGAAGGGATTCGTGAAGGCGATAAAATGTTTGTCGCCATCCGTCCGGAGCATATGCAGTATCAGCAACCCGGTGACTTTACCCTCACCGGACGCACCCGTCTGTGTGAACTGCAGGGAGACTCTACGCTGGTCTGGCTGGAGGCCGCAGGAGAATCAATCTGCCTGAAGTCATTCCAGCAGTTGAGCTTTCCAAACCAGCAATCACTCAGCTTGAGCGTACAAGAGGCCCACCTTCACCTGTTTGATTCGTTGGGTAAGCGGGTCACGCTTCGCTAAGCGCAGCCCCCGGCAACGGGGGCGTTCTTTGAATCCCATCACAATCATCACATTCCCTTTTTCCCTTTTGCTCGCCGACGGCTAAATTAGTAACTCATCCGACCACATAACAATAATTTCACATACTGGACATTCTTATGAGCTATCCGTCGCTGTTCGCCCCGCTCGATCTGGGTTTTACCCAGCTTAAAAACCGTGTGCTGATGGGTTCGATGCACACCGGGCTTGAGGAGTATCCCGACGGCGCGGAGCGTCTGGCGGCATTCTACGCCGAACGCGCTCGTCACGGCGTGGCGCTGATTGTCAGCGGCGGGATCGCACCGGATGCCACCGGCGTTGGAATGGCGGGCGGCGCGATGCTGAACGACGCGAGTCAGGTACCGCATCACCGCGTGATTACCGATGCGGTGCATCAGGAAGGCGGCAAAATTGCCCTGCAAATCCTGCATACCGGTCGCTACAGCTATCAGCCAAAGCTGGTTGCGCCCTCTGCGCTCCAGGCACCGATAAACCGTTTTACGCCACACGCGCTAACCCATGACGAGATCCTCACGCTCATCGATGACTTCGCCCGCTGCGCTCAGCTAGCCCGCGAGGCAGGCTACGACGGCGTGGAAGTGATGGGCTCAGAAGGATATTTGATCAACGAATTTCTGGCCGCCCGTACCAACCAGCGCGATGACCAATGGGGCGGCGACTACGCCAACCGCATGCGTTTTGCCGTGGAAGTGGTGCGCGCGGTACGCCAGCGCGTAGGAAAAGATTTTATTATCGTCTACCGCCTGTCGATGCTCGATCTCGTGGACAACGGCGGCACCTTCGATGAAACCGTCTTGCTGGCAAAAGCCATTGAAGCCGCAGGTGCGACAATCATCAATACCGGGATCGGCTGGCATGAAGCTCGGATCCCCACCATTGCGACGCCGGTGCCGCGCGGCGCATTTAGCTGGGTGACGCGCAAACTAAAAGGCCACGTGACGATCCCGCTGGTGACGACCAACCGTATCAACGATCCGCAGGTGGCCGACGACATTCTGTCGCGCGGCGACGCCGATATGGTGTCGATGGCGCGCCCCTTCCTGGCCGATGCTGAGCTGCTGTCAAAAGCGCAGTCTGGACGAGCCGACGAGATCAACACCTGTATCGGTTGTAATCAGGCCTGTCTGGACCAGATCTTTGTCGGCAAAGTAACCTCTTGCCTGGTGAACCCGCGCGCCTGCCATGAAACCAAAATGCCGATAGTGCCCGCTGCGCGGAGCAAAAATCTGGCGGTGGTCGGCGCTGGCCCGGCGGGTCTGGCCTTTGCCATCAACGCCGCCGCGCGCGGCCATCAGGTGACGCTGTTTGACGCCAACGCCGAGATCGGCGGGCAGTTTAATATCGCCAAGCAGATCCCTGGCAAAGAAGAGTTTTATGAAACCCTGCGCTATTACCGCCGAATGATCGAGATAACCGGCGTCACGCTGAAGCTCAATCAGCGGGTTAGCGCCGACGATCTTCTGCACTTTGATGAGACCATTCTCGCCACCGGGATCACTCCGCGCACGCCGCCGATCGACGGTATCGACCACCCAAAAGTGCTGACCTATCTGGATGTGCTGCGCGATAAAGCCCCGGTAGGCCAGCGCGTAGCGATTATCGGCTGCGGCGGTATCGGCTTTGATACCGCGATGTATCTCAGCCAGCCCGGCAGCCCGACCAGCCAGAATATTGCCGAGTTCTGCGTCGAATGGGGGATCGATACCAGCCTGCAACAGGCCGGCGGCCTGCGCCCGGAAGGGCCACACCTGGCGCGTAGTCCGAGACAAATCGTGATGCTGCAACGTAAGGCCAGTAAGCCAGGCGAAGGGCTGGGCAAAACTACCGGCTGGATCCACCGCACTACCCTGCTGTCGCGTGGAGTGAAAATGATCCCTGGGGTGAGCTACCAAAAGATTGACGATGCGGGATTACACGTGGAGATCAACGGCGAAGCGCAAACGCTAGCGGTCGATACAGTAATTATCTGCGCCGGTCAGGAGCCCAATCGTCTGCTCGCGGAACCGCTGCAGGCTGCGGGTAAAACGGTGCATCTTATCGGCGGCAGCGATGTTGCGGGAGAGCTGGACGCCCGACGTGCTATCGCGCAGGGCACCCGACTGGCACTGGAGATTTAAGCCGCGCAGTCATTCAGTCGATAAATAGCGCTGGTGAAATACCAAACCGAGCGGCAAGCTTTTTGGCATGATCCAGCGTGAGTTTTCGCTGCCCGTTTAATACCCGGGAGACCATCGATTTACTGCCAATTTCTGGCAAATCAGACAGGGTTAATCCGTGTTGATCCATCAGAACACGGATGACGGATACGCCCGCGGGGATTGACTCTAGTTGCGAATTAAAATCACTAAATTCAGGAGAAGAACTCTCCCAGGCGCTGATTTTAGCGCAAACCAGATCTAACAATGGATTATCCGGATCGTTAATCAGCAAATGATCGATAAACATCAGCGCTTCAGCGTACTGCTCTTCGTTCTGAATACCAGCAAGAAAAGGAGCGACCGCCGTTAGCTTCTCCCCCGCCTTTAGAATATCCGCAATAACCATCATTTTTTCCCCTTGGTACGGTGAGCCGCCGTAAAGCTATCGTATTCCTTGTGCGTGAACACATGTCGGATGTAACACTTCTGCGTATCAAAAAAATCAACACCACGACGCGTAACTCATTGCGGCCCACATTGAGAACATAGTGCTTATCCAGATATTTAAAGTTATCCAGCGTGGGGAACATCGTTTTCAGTGCGTCAGGCGTCCTGAAATATCCCTTCGAGATAACGTTTCCTAAAGCCAAAAATTCCGTTCGATATTGCGGAAATCTTTCCGCCGCATCTTTTAATGTCTTCAGTGTTATCAGGTGCATTCTTTATCATGTCCGTTGACAAATTGGCAACAGCATAGCATTAGTTGCCATTTTGGCAACTAATGTATCGGTGTAAATCACAGGGACATTACGTCAGCACAAGTCATACACAATGGGGGGATTTCAGGTTTGCGAGTAAGATTCCAAAGCCAGCCCGGATTCACATCCGGTCGCTTTGAGGCCTGACAGCAGACGCTTGTCAGGCCAACGGTGTGCAGAGAATTAACGGCGACGGCCGAGTTTCACCGCTTTCAGCACCACAAATTTGTTGTTGGTGGCGATGGTTTCGCAGTTACCGAAAATCTTCTTCAGCTTGTGGAAGTAGTCGAGATGACGGTTGGCGACGATATACAGCTCGCCGTTGATTTTCAGGCAGCGGCGCGCGTGGTGGAACATTTCCCACGCAATGTTATCGGTCAGCGCGTGCTTCTGGTGGAATGGCGGGTTGCACAGCACCGCGTTAAAGCGGAACGGCTCCACGCCGGAGAGCGCGTTGTTGATCATAAACTCGCAGCGATCCAGCGCTTCTGGCAGGTTGCTTTCCACGTTCAGACGGCTGGAGGCAACGGCCATTGGGGATTCATCGACAAACACCACGTTCGCCTGCGGATTCTTCTCCAGCAGCGTCATACCAATAACGCCGTTGCCGCAGCCAAGGTCAACAATCTCGCCTTCCAGATTATCCGGCAGATTTTGCATAAAGAAACGTGCGCCAATATCCAGCCCGGTGCGGGAGAAGACGTTGGCGTGGTTGTGGATGGTCCAGTCGGTGCCTTCCAGCTTCCAGCTCAGCGTCAACGAGGTGTCGGCTAATTCCGGCTTGCTGAAGGTACAGTTAATCAGACGCGCTTTTTTCCACGCCAGCGTGGTAGTGGTTGGACCGAGTACTTTTTCAAACAGTTCAAGCGTCGAAGTGTGGATATCGCGGGCTTTCGCACCGGCGATAATACGCGTCTGTGGCGTCACGACGTCGCGCAGCGCGCGCAGCTGCTGTTCGAGCAGCGCCATGGTTTTTGGGATCTTAATCAGCACCACGCCCGGTGCCTGCGGATACTCGGCGGTGCTGTCGAGGAATTTAACGCTGGATTCGGCAATGTCGTTGTGGCGCAGGTTTTCACGCGTCGCCAGCTCGCTTAAGTAAGAATCGCCAATACTGTACGGGGTATGTTCCGCCAGCGCACAGCCCAGCGCGCCGAAAGTATCATTCAGGATTATCACCGGGCCGCTAATCTCGGTATCGTCCAGCTGTTGCAGCAGATATTCATCCGCCGCTTCCCACGCCAGTAGCGGGTTAACGTCATCCGTTTCCGGGAAACGTTTAAGTGTCAGCGAACGGAAACCGTTGTCTATGTGGCTCATCGGCCCTCCTGAATGGTAAAATTACGGCGTATCCCTGAAAAGGGTGCGTGAGTATACACTTTTTATGATTTGCGTGGGTGAAGATGAACCAACTAACTTACCTCCAGGGCTACCCGGAGCATTTACTGACTCAGGTGCGCACGTTAATCACCGAGCGGCGTCTGGGCGCAGTGCTGGAGAAACGCTACCCCGGCACGCACGATTTCGCTACCGATAAAGCGCTCTGGCAGTATACCCAGGATCTGAAAAGCCAGTTCCTGCGCAACGCGCCGCCAATCAATAAAGTCATGTACGACAATAAGATCCACGTGCTGAAAAACGCGCTCGGGCTGCACACGGCGGTATCACGCGTGCAGGGCGGCAAGCTCAAAGCCAAAGCGGAGATTCGCGTCGCCACCGTGTTCCGCAACGCACCTGAAGCTTTTTTGAAAATGATCGTGGTTCATGAATTGGCGCATCTGAAAGAGAAAGAACACGATAAAGCGTTCTATCAGCTGTGCTGTTATATGGAGCCGCAGTACCACCAGCTGGAGTTTGATACCCGTTTGTGGCTGACGCATCTTTCGTTAAAGGAAACTGCGTAGGCGAGCACTGGCATTGTCATAAAGGCGTGATACATTGACGAAAGAATCCCTTTATGGAGCCTGAAGGCGTTTATGATACGTTTCGCTGTGATTGGAACAAACTGGATAACCCGCCAGTTTGTCGATGCCGCTCATGAGACCGGCAAGTACAAGTTAACCGCCGTCTATTCCCGCAGCCTCGAGCAGGCGCAAAGTTTCGCCAACGATTATCCCGTCGAGCATCTGTTCACCTCGCTGGAAGCCATGGCACAAAGCGATGACGTTGATGCGGTATATATCGCCAGCCCGAACTCGCTGCACTTTCCGCAAACCGAGCTGTTCCTGCGCCATAAAAAGCATGTGATCTGCGAGAAGCCACTCGCGTCTAACCTGCGTGAAGTGGAGCAGGCGATTGCCGTCGCACGGGAAAACCAGGTGGTGCTGTTCGAAGCGTTTAAAACGGCCAGCCTGCCTAACTTCCAGCTGCTGCAACAAACGCTGCCAAAGCTCGGTCAGCTCCGTAAAGCGTTTATCAACTACTGCCAGTACTCCTCTCGCTACCAGCGTTATCTCGACGGCGAAAACCCAAATACCTTTAACCCAGCCTTCTCCAACGGCTCGATTATGGATATCGGTTTTTACTGCCTGGCCTCAGCGGTTGCGCTTTGGGGCGAGCCAAAACAAGTTCAGGCTTCCGCCAGCCTGCTGGACAGCGGCGTCGACGCCCACGGCGTAGTGGTGATGGACTACGGTGATTTCAGCGTCACGCTGCAGCACTCCAAAGTCAGCGACTCCAATCTGCCAAGTGAAATTCAGGGTGAAGCCGGGGCGCTGGTTATCGAGAAAATCTCCGAGTGCCAGAAGCTTTCCTTCGTGCCGCGCGGCAGCAAAGCGCAAGATCTCAGCCAGCCTCAGCACATCAATACTATGCTGTATGAAGCCGAAGAGTTTGCGCGCTTGGTCGAAAACAACGAAGTGAATCACCCTGGGCTCGAAGTCAGCCGCATTACCGCCAAAGTTCAGACCGAAATCCGTCGCCAGACCGGCGTCGTTTTCCCGGCGGATACGCAGGCTTCGTAAAACAACGTAAAAGAGAGATGTCGGGTCATTGACGAAACCAGTGACCTGACATATTTTGTTACGTGCAAAGGGGAGTAACTTCCTGGTCGGTGGATCGTCATTACGATACGTGTAAAACGTATCCGGTCGCCGGGCAACGAAAAAGGAATACGAACGCGTATTCCTTTCTTGTTGTAAGTGAGACCTTGCCGGAAGGCGAGGTCTATGCATAAAAAGCAACGGCTATCGTCTTCTGACGTTAGCCGTTTTTTTATGCGTAAGGAAAATAGTTATGAATACAGTCGGCACACCGTTGCTGTGGGGCGGATTCGCGGTCGTCGTGGTTATTATGCTCGCCATCGACCTGTTTTTGCAGGGCCGTCGCGGCGCTCATACGATGTCGATGAAACAGGCTGCTAGCTGGTCGCTGGTCTGGATTACCCTCTCTTTGCTGTTTAACGCCGCGTTCTGGTGGTACTTAGTGCAGACTCAGGGGCGTGCGGTCGCCGATCCGCAGGCGCTGGCCTTCCTCACCGGCTACCTGATTGAAAAATCGCTGGCGGTCGACAACGTCTTCGTCTGGCTGATGCTGTTTAGCTACTTCTCCGTTCCGGCAGCGTTGCAGCGTCGGGTGCTGGTCTACGGCGTCCTTGGCGCAATCGTGCTGCGTACCATCATGATCTTCGCTGGCAGCTGGCTTATCTCCCAGTTCGAATGGCTGCTGTATATTTTCGGCGCGTTCCTGCTGTTCACCGGTATCAAGATGGCGCTGGCAAAAGAAGATGAAGGCGGCATTGGCGACAAGCCGCTGGTGCGCTGGCTGCGCAGCCATCTGCGGATGACCGACAAAATCGAGAACGAGCATTTCTTTACCCGCAAAAACGGCGTGCTGTTTGCTACCCCGCTGCTGCTGGTACTGATTCTGGTTGAACTGAGCGACGTGATTTTCGCGGTAGATAGCATCCCGGCAATCTTCGCGGTGACAACCGATCCGTTTATCGTGCTGACCTCTAACCTGTTCGCAATCCTCGGTCTGCGTGCGATGTACTTCCTGTTGGCGGGCGTTGCAGAGCGCTTCTCAATGCTGAAGTACGGTCTGTCGATAATCCTGGTGTTTATTGGTATCAAGATGCTGATCGTCGATTTCTACCACATTCCGATCTCCGTCTCGCTGGGCGTGGTTGGCGGCATCCTGCTGCTTACCTTGCTGATTAACGCATGGGTGAACCACCGTAACGATGCGAAAAAGCAGGTAATGTAATCCCCTCTCCGGACGAGCCGTTTGTGGCTCGTCCAAACCACCGCTCATATTCATATTTGCGCCGCAAAAATGTAAATTTTTAGTTAAGAACTATGACGCATGGCGTAAATTCCAGCATTTTGCACTTCCCCAAGCGCCGACTTTCCTTATACTCGATCGAGCAAACACTTTTTTACATCCAGACATAAACGTAACAAATAATACGTCGCTGGATAGACACAACTCATCATCCTAAGGAATGCAATGATGACACAACAACCCGCATCATCCGGCTTTATGCGTTTTCTAACTCGGGGCAGTCTGGTCAAACAGATCCTGGTTGGGCTTGTCCTCGGTATTGCGCTGGCGCTGGTTTCCAAACCTGCCGCGGAAGCCACCGGTCTGCTTGGTACGCTGTTCGTTGGCGCGCTGAAAGCTGTCGCGCCGGTACTGGTATTAACGCTGGTGATGGCGTCAATCGCTAACCACCAGCAGGGGCAGAAAACCAACATCCGCCCTATTTTATGGCTCTATCTGTTCGGCACCTTCGCGGCTGCGCTGACCGCCGTGGTGGTGAGCTTCCTCTTCCCTTCCACGCTGCAACTGGCGACCGGGGCTACGGACATCACGCCGCCAACCGGTATCGTTGAGGTGATGCACGGCCTATTGATGAGCATCGTGGCCAACCCGATTCATGCGCTGATTAACGCCAACTACATCGGTATTCTGGTCTGGGCAGTGGGTCTGGGTTTTGCTCTGCGCCATAGCAATGAGAGCACCAAAAATCTGGTCAACGATATGTCGAATGCGGTGACTTTTATCGTGAAGGTGGTTATCCGCTTCGCCCCTATCGGGATCTTTGGCCTGGTCTCTTCCACGCTTGCCACTACCGGCTTCTCGGCGCTGTGGGGCTATGCGCAGCTACTGTTGGTGCTGGTTGGTTGTATGGCGGTGGTCGCGCTGGTGATAAACCCGCTGCTGGTATTTTTGCAGATTCGCCGCAACCCGTATCCACTGGTGTTCCTGTGCCTGCGCGAAAGCGGCGTGACCGCCTTCTTTACCCGCAGCTCGGCGGCAAACATTCCGGTCAACATGTCGCTGTGTGAGAAGCTGAATCTGGATCGTGATACCTATTCGGTGTCAATTCCATTGGGGGCCACGGTCAATATGGCGGGAGCGGCGATTACCATCACCGTGCTGACCCTGGCGGCCGTACATACGCTGGGTATTGCTATCGATCTGCCAACCGCGCTGCTGTTGAGCGTCGTGGCATCGCTGTGCGCCTGCGGTGCATCCGGCGTGGCGGGTGGTTCATTACTGCTGATCCCGCTGGCCTGTAATATGTTTGGTATTCCCAACGAGATTGCCATGCAGGTGGTTGCCGTCGGCTTTATCATCGGCGTGCTTCAGGACTCATGCGAAACCGCCATCAACTCCTCTACCGACGTGATGTTCACCGCCGCCGTTTGCCAGGCGGAAGATGCGCGTCTGGCAAAGGATGCGCTGCGTAGCTAATCCTTCGGCCCCTTCGCCATCAGGCGGAGGGGTTTTCCTCCTGCACTTTCTTCTCGACCTTAAACGGGTCAATGCCTTTACGCTGCATCCGCCAGAAGCGAATAATGTTCAGGCCGTTCATCACGAGGAAGCTGCCTTCAATCAGCGTGCCACCAATAGAACCGAGCCAGAAGTTATGCATCACCCAGCAGGCCGTTGAGCACCACATCACGCAGCGCACCGTCAGCCCTTTGCAGCGAAATAGCGCCCAGGTACTGGCTACCGTACCGATGACCGGCAGAATTTCCATCGCATGCTGGAGTTTGCCGATACCGATAATCAGTGTCAGGGCGATAAACAAGAACATCACCCACAGGCGTCGGGTGTAGACCGAAATCACCGTGCGAATCACGTTAAGCTCGGCGCTCGCCCCGGCAGGGATCGCTCCCATCAAGAAGAAATGCAGCCCAATCACGCCGCTGTAGATAGCCAGTTGAAACTTGAAACGACGCTCGTCGCGGTTGATAAAGGTAGTGATACCGATCAGAAAAGCGATGATACCTACGCCCTGGGCGAGCCAATACGCAGTCATGAAGAATCCCTGAAAAACGAAGCCATAAAAAAACGGCGCTTCAGGATTTGAAACGCCGTTTTATCGTATCAGATTATCGTGCGACTACAACGTGACACCGCTCTTAAACAATGCCAGCTCGCGGAAGTCATTGCGCTCGTTGCAGGTCTGCTTGCCGTTGGCGAAGTCCACAATTGTATCGACAAACTCATTGAGCAGCTGAGGCATCGCTTTACCGTGAATCAGCTGGCCGGCGTCAAAGTCGATCCAGTGTTTTTTCTTCGCCGCCAGTTCGCTGTTGGTGGCAATTTTCACCGTTGGTACAAAACCGCCGTACGGCGTACCGCGACCGGTACTGAACAGCACCATATGACAGCCCGCACCAGCCAGTGCGCTGGTAGCAACCGCATCGTTGCCCGGCGCGCTCAGCAGGTTCAGCCCGTGGGTTTTCAAACGCTCGCCGTAGCGGAGTACGTCAACCACCTGGCTGGAGCCCGCTTTTTGCGTGCAGCCCAGCGACTTGTCTTCCAGCGTGGTGATACCGCCCGCTTTGTTGCCCGGAGACGGATTCTCGTAAATCGGCTGATTGTGAGCAATGAAGTACTGCTTAAAGTCATTGACCATCGTCACCAGCTTGCCGAAGGTCTCTTCATCGCGACAGTGATCCATCAGCAGCTGTTCAGCACCGAACATTTCCGGAACTTCAGTCAGCACGGTAGTGCCGCCGTTGGCAATCACGTAATCAGAGAAGCGACCCAGCATCGGGTTAGCGGTGATACCGGACAGACCGTCAGACCCACCGCACTCCAGACCAAACTTCAGCTCGCTCAGTTTACCCGGCTCGCGCTGGTCGTTACGCATCACATCGTACAGTTGGCGGAGGTGTTCGATCCCCGCTTCCACTTCGTCTTCCTGGTGTTGGCAGATCATAAAGTGAACGCGTTCAGGATCGAACTCTCCTAACGTTTCGCGGAAGGCATCAACCTGGTTATTTTCACAGCCAAGACCCACTACCAGCACCGCACCCGCGTTCGGGTGACGTACCATGTTTTGCAGCATGGTACGGGTGTTAATGTGATCATCACCCAACTGCGAACAGCCGTAGGTGTGGCTGAAGAGGTGAACGCCGTCAATACCTTCAGCATCGTTGCTTTCTTTGAGGAAGCGCGTTTGCATCTGACGTGCCATCGCGTTGACACAGCCAACGGTCGGCAGGATCCACAGTTCGTTACGCACCCCAACTTCACCGTTCGCGCGGCGATAAATCTGCACCTCACGATCGGCGTGCTGTGCCACTTCAGCCTGGAAATCCGGTTGGTAGCTATACGTGTCCAGATCGCTCAGATTGGTACGGGTGTTGTGAGCGTGAATGTGCTCACCTGCCGCCACATCGACCAGCGTATGGCCGATTGGCAGACCGTATTTAATGACGTTTTCGCCTTTCGCAATGGCACGCAGAGCGAACTTATGGCCGCGCGTCACCGGCTGGCGCAGGGTGATAACCTGGCCATCAACGGTCACTTCGGTTCCTTCCGCTAAGTCAGCGAGCGCTACCGCGACATTATCCAGCGCATGGATCTTGATGTATTGCATACCAACCCCAGACCTTAGTTCAGTTCAATGGCGAAATAGTCACGCGCATTGTTAAAGCAAATATTTTTCACCATCTCACCCAGCAGCTGGATATCGGCAGGCGCTTCGCCCGCAGCAACCCAACGGCCAATCATCTGGCACAGAATACGGCGGAAGTATTCATGACGGGTGTAAGACAGGAAGCTGCGGCTATCGGTCAGCATGCCCACAAAGCGGCTCAGCAGACCCAGCTGCGCCAGCTGCGTCATCTGACGTTCCATACCGTCTTTCTGGTCGTTGAACCACCAGCCGGAACCGAACTGCATCTTGCCCGGCATCCCTTCCCCCTGGAAGTTACCGATCATGGTGCCCAGCACTTCGTTGTCGCGCGGGTTCAGACAGTAGAGGATGGTTTTTGGCAGCAGGTTCTGTTCGTTCTGCTTGCTCAGCAGCTTAGACAGCTCTTCAGCCATCGGGCGGTCGTTGATAGAGTCAAAACCAACATCCGCGCCCAGCAGTTTGAACTGACGTTGGTTGTTATTACGCAGCGCACCAATGTGGTACTGCTGTACCCACTCGCGACGTGCATATTCAGCGCCGAGGAACACCAGTACCGCGGTTTTGAACTGCGCCACTTCGTGCTCGCTCAGGGTTTCACCGGCCAGACGACGGGCCAGGATGCTGTCGAGTTCCGCTTCGTTTGACTCGGCGAACAGCACCACGTCCAGCGCGTGGTCGGACACTTTACAACCGTGGGCGGCGAAGTGATCCAGACGTTTGGTCAGCGCGGTCTGCAGATCGGTGAAGCGGCGGATTTCAGTGTCAGACACTTCGCTCAGCTTCGCCATATAGTCGTTGAAGGTCGCCTGTTCGATATTGAAGGCTTTATCCGGGCGCCAGCTCGGCAGCACTTTCACGTCGAAAGAGCCATCTTTAGCAACGGCCGCGTGGTGTTCCAGAGAATCGATAGGATCATCGGTGGTGCCGACCATTTTCACGTTCATCTGCTTCATGATGCCGCGCGCGGAGAACTTGTCCTGCGCCAACAGCTCGTTGCACTCATCCCAGATCTCGCCAGCGGTGGCCGGAGACAGCAGTTTACCGGTAATGCCGAACGGACGGCGCAGCTCCAGATGAGTCCAGTGGTATAACGGGTTGCCGATGGTGTGCGGAACGGTCGCCGCCCACGCGTCAAATTTCTCACGGTCAGACGCATCGCCGGTACAAAGGCGCTCAGCAACACCATTGGTGCGCATCGCACGCCACTTGTAGTGGTCGCCTTTCAGCCAGATGTCATACAGGTTTTTAAAGCGATAATCTTCTGCAACCTGCTGCGGCGGTAAATGGCAGTGGTAGTCGAAAATCGGCTGGTCTTTTGCGTAGTCGTGGTACAGACGGCGGGCAAATTCGGTATCTAACAGGAAATCTTCAGTCATAAACGGGGTCATTATCGTCTTCCTCTCAACGAGTGGGTCAGATGTTTATCTGTAATGCTGACAAAGTTATCACACCAATTTCATTGGGCCGAAGATTTTTTCGTGAGTTAGATCAATAAACGCTGACAAAAAATGACAATAAAACTGGCAAAAATAAGCTGCAAGCCGCGTCAGTACTGGCCTGCCTTATCTACCCCTTAAACCCTATGGAAAATACCTCTTTTGTGACGGTATTCACCTTTTAAAGTTGTATGACAAGTTATCTTGCCCCCGTCGAATACATACACAGACACAATGCATTAGCAGTGGTCGATACAGACACCTGATTTAGCGGTACGGATACCGAATTCAGCACACGTACTAATGGCAAGTTCGGGCCGTACCGGGATTCACGTCCTCGGTAAGCCCTTCGAAAAAACATCATCTCCTGGCACAGGATGATGGCTGCGAACCCCGCAGAGATAACAAAACGATGAGGTTTACATGCGTAAAATTAAAGGATTACGTTGGTACATGATTGCACTGGTGACGATGGGCACCGTGCTAGGATACCTGACACGTAATACCGTGGCGGCAGCGGCGCCAACCTTAATGGCTGAGCTGCATATTTCCACTCAGCAATATTCATACATCATCGCTGCTTACTCCGCAGCTTACACCGTCATGCAGCCCGTTGCGGGCTATGTGCTGGACATTCTGGGTACCAAAATTGGCTACGCCTTCTTCGCCGTTGCCTGGGCTGTATTCTGCGGCGCTACCGCGCTGGCAGGCAGCTGGGGTGGTCTGGCGATTGCCCGTGGTGCAGTCGGTGCCGCAGAAGCGGCCATGATCCCTGCGGGTCTGAAAGCGAGCTCCGAGTGGTTCCCGGCGAAAGAGCGTTCTATTGCAGTGGGCTACTTCAACGTCGGTTCTTCTATCGGCGGTATGATTGCTCCACCGCTGGTCGTCTGGGCTATCGTGATGCACAGCTGGCAGATGGCGTTCATCATCTCCGGCGTACTGAGCTTCATTTGGGCGATGTCCTGGCTCATCTTCTACAAACACCCACGCGATCAGAAGAAATTAACTGACGAAGAACGCGATTACATCATTGGTGGTCAGGAAGCACAGCACCAGACCAACAACGGTAAGAAGATGTCGCCATGGCAGATTATTCAGACCCGTCGCTTCTGGGGTATCGCACTGCCGCGTTTCCTGGCAGAACCAGCCTGGGGTACTTTCAACGCCTGGATCCCGCTGTTCATGTTCAAAGTGTATGGCTTTGACTTGAAAGAAATCGCTATGTTTGCATGGATGCCAATGCTGTTTGCTGACGTAGGCTGCGTACTGGGTGGTTATTTGCCGCCGCTGTTCCAGCGCTGGTTCGGCGTTAACCTGATTGTTTCGCGTAAAATGGTTGTCACCATGGGCGCACTGCTGATGATTGGCCCTGGGATGATCGGCCTGTTCACCAGTCCTTATATTGCTATCGCCCTGCTGTGCCTCGGTGGCTTCGCTCACCAGTCTCTGTCCGGCGCGCTGATTACGCTCTCTTCCGATGTATTCGGTCGTAACGAAGTCGCTACCGCCAACGGTTTAACCGGGATGGCAGCGTGGATGGCGAGTACCATGTTTGCTCTGGTGGTCGGTGCGCTGGCCGATACCATTGGCTTCAGCCCGCTGTTTGCCGTACTGGCTATCTTCGACCTGTTAGGTGCGCTGGTTATCTGGACCGTCCTGCAGAACAAACAGGCGGACGATGGCGAATCGGATAGCCATCACCCGACGCAGCAGGCAACGCAAAACTAATCGGTTCCTGATATCTTTTCTCTCTCAAGCCGCCTTGATTCAGGCGGCTTTTTTCATTGCTAATTGTGGTTAGCTGTGCGTAAAAGTGGTATAACAAATTTAATCTGCCGTACCCTGCCTGGAGAGCATATGGAAATCACCGATGTCCGCCGTTTGTATCAGCAACTTGCCGCTGAGTTAAAAGAGCGCATTGAGCAAGGGGTTTACCTTGTGGGCGATAAACTGCCTGCTGAGCGCTTCATTGCCGATGAAAAGAGCGTGAGTCGTACGGTGGTCCGCGAAGCCATTATCATGCTGGAAGTGGAAGGGTACGTTGAAGTCCGCAAGGGCTCAGGCATCCATGTCATTTCCAATCAAGCCAAATACCATCAGGCACCCGATGAAAACCTCGAGTTTGCCAACTACGGCCCGTTTGAACTGCTACAGGCTCGTCAGCTGATTGAAAGCAACATTGCTGAGTTTGCCGCGACCCAGGTCACCAAGCAGGACATCATGAAGCTGATGGAGATCCAGGAAAAAGCGCGCAAAGAGAAGTGCTTCCGCGATTCAGAGTGGGATCTCCAGTTCCACGTGCAGGTCGCGCTAGCCACGCAAAATACCGCGCTCGCCGCGATTGTCGAAAAAATGTGGACCCAGCGCGTACATAACCCGTACTGGAAAAAACTGCATGACCATATCGATGCGCGTACCGTCGATAACTGGTGCGACGATCACGACCAAATCTTAAAAGCGCTGATTCGTAAAGATCCGCATGCGGCCAAAATCGCTATGTGGCAGCACCTCGAAAACACTAAGCTGATGTTATTCAATGAAACCAGCGATGATTTCGAGTTCAACGCCGACCGTTATCTGTTTGCGGAAAACCCGGTTGTCCACCTTGATACCGTAGCCATCGGCGGTAAATAAGGCCCCCTTTCCGCGCTACGCGAAACCGTTGAAATCTCTATAAGGCTTGCCCGACTTTCAGTGTGGGTAAGCCTTTGTAAATCCCCTAGCCACTCCCCGCGCTAAGCCGCAAAATCAGTCTGCAACAAATTGCAATTTCTGTGACGAGAAACCAGACCATTTGTTACAATTGAATGCAATTTGTCGTTTTGCACATTTTCTGCCAAAACAAGGACTGTTCAGCGCGCATTTACCGCGATGCTATTAAAATAAAAACAGCGAAGATATCGCAGCGTGTTCAGGCATTACGTTAATCGATGTACCAGGAATCGTGAATGGAACTACTAACCCAACTCTTAAATGCCTTATGGAGCCAGGATTTCGAGACTCTCGCTAATCCATCCATGATTGGTATGCTCTATTTTGTCTTATTTATGATTCTGTTCCTTGAGAACGGTCTGCTGCCGGCTGCCTTCCTGCCGGGTGATAGCCTGCTGGTGCTCGTCGGTGTGCTGATTGCCAAAGGGGCAATGGGCTTCCCGCAAACCGTCTTCCTTCTGACTGTCGCCGCCAGCCTCGGCTGCTGGGTGAGTTACATCCAGGGCAAATGGCTCGGCAATACGCGTATCGTCCAGAACTGGCTATCGCATCTTCCCGCCCACTACCACCAACGCGCGCACCATCTGTTCCACAAACACGGCCTTTCCGCCCTGTTGGTGGGCCGCTTTATTGCCTTCGTCCGTACCTTGTTACCGACCATTGCTGGTCTTTCCGGGCTGAATAACGCTCGCTTCCAGTTCTTCAACTGGATGAGCGGCCTGCTGTGGGTTCTGATTCTGACGACTCTGGGCTATCTGCTCGGTAAAACCTCCGTCTTCCAGAAGTATGAAGACGCGCTGATGTCATGCCTGATGCTGCTGCCGGTCGTGCTGCTGGTATTTGGCTTGATAGGCTCACTGGCCGTGGTGTGGAAGAAAAAATACGGTAATCGAGGGTAATTATGGGGTCTAACCACATTCTGCTCCGCCGATTTGCACTTAGCCTGAGCGTGATGCTGATGTTATGCATCATGCTCTGGCTGTGGGCTGCGCTTCAGCGCGAGGAGTCCACGCTGGCGATCCGCCCAATGAACCAGGCCAATATGCCCGATGGTTTCTCCATCTCGCACCACCTGGACGCCAACGGCATTCGTTTTAAAAGCATCACCCCGCAGGACAATGCGTTACTCATTACCTTTGAATCCAGCGAACAAAGCGCGGCGGCAAAACGCGTACTGGATAGCACGCTACCGCATGTTTACGTTATCGCCCTGCAGGATGAAGATACCGATCCGGCAAGCTGGCTGTCCCTTCTTCGTGATACCTCTCATCGATTTGGTTAGCCACTTCCAGGATTCTGAATAATTTCACCGACTTTGGTGATTTTGTAATTTACTTACTATGCTTAGTGTTGTGAATGTGGCAACGCCGCTACTCACAAACTGGGAAAAGTACATAATAGATGTACTTCGCACAATGGAAGGCTCATACATGAAATACCGCATCGTACTTGCGCTCACTCTCGCTTCGCTTAGCGCGAGCGCTGCAGCAACATCACTGTGTCAGGAAAAAGAGCAAGACATCCAGCGCGAGATTGGCTATGCCGAGAAGCATAACAATCAACACCGTATTGACGGTCTGAAAAAAGCGCTGAGTGAAGTGAAAGCTCACTGTACTGACAGCAAACTACGCGCCGATCATCAGGAAAAAATCGCTGAGCAGAAAGATGAAATTCGCGAGCGTGAGCAGGATCTGAAGGAAGCGAAACAGACCGGTAATGCGGGTAAAGTAACCAAACGTGAGCAGAAACTGAAAGAAGCCCAGCAAGAACTTAACGCGCTGGAATCCCGCGCGTATTGAGTAGAAATCCTTACAGGAGAGATACGATGGCTAAAGATTCGACATCAGAGCAGTTACGTGCAGAGCTCAAAGCCCTGTCCGATACCCTGGAAGAAGTCCTGAATACTTCCACCGATAAATCCAAGGAAGAGCTAAGCAAGCTGCGTAGCAAAGCGGAAAGCGCGCTGAAAGAGAGCCGTGACCGTCTGGGTGAAACCAGCGACGCGCTGGCAAAACAAACGCGTGAAGCTGCGGCTAAAGCCGATGGCTACGTGCGTGAAAATCCGTGGACCGGCGTCGGCATCGGTGCAGCCGTAGGCCTGGTACTGGGCGTTCTGCTGACCCGTCGTTAAGCATGAACGATTCTCACCACGCACAAGGCCCGGGAAAAAACATCCTTGGCATGGGTCAGCGTATTGTCACCCTTGCGGTGCAGATGGTGGAAACGCGGCTGCGATTAGCGGTCGTCGAGCTGGAAGAGGAGAAAGCTAACCTCATCCAGCTGCTGTTAATGGCGGGGCTTACCCTGCTGTTTACCGCTTTCGGCCTGATGAGCCTGCTGGTGTTGGTCATCTGGGCGGTTGATCCGCAGTATCGTTTACACGTGATGATGGCAACCACCGGCACGCTGCTCTTGTTGGCATTGATTGGCGGCATCTGGACAATACGTAAGGCCCGCCGTTCAACGCTGCTGCGCCACACGCGCCATGAGCTGGCAAACGATCGTGCTCTACTGGAGGATGATAAGCCATGAGTCCACGACAGGCGCGAGAGGAACGCAAAGCCTTTCTGCTGCGGGAGATTCAGCAGCAGCGGCTCGATCTGATCGCTACCCGCCGCGACTGGCTCGATGCCACCGCGGTCTACGACCGTGGCTGGAGCAAGCTTGTCAGTTTGCGCTCGTGGGCGATTGTCGCCAGCAGCGCCATGGCCGTGGTTTCACTGCGTCATCCCCGGTTTCTGGTGCGCTGGGCCCGTCGCGGCCTTGGCATCTGGAGCACCTGGCGCATGGCCAAAAACCTGCTGCGCTAAGCCGTTGCGTTAATTATCCCGGTATCTGAGAAAGGGTATTTCACTCAATACCCTTGCTTAGTCTTGTCCGTCTACTGGTACACCCCGTACCGATATTCCCCATCAATCTACTCGCTGCCATACATCGTTGCTCAGATTCTTTGAAGAAGTTCAACAGTTTTCCTTGCTAACAATTGTGATACACCGCGGTTATATTTCTCTCCATCGACAGCAGATACACGCTATCGACGTGTAAACGCTCAATAATATGGTTTAACTACCCGCAAGGTTCTCTGGAGAGAAAGATGAAAAAATTAGAAGATGTTGGTTTCCTGGTTGCTCGTATTCTGATGCCTATTCTGTTTATCACAGCGGGCTGGGGAAAAATCACCGGCTATGCGGGTACACAGCAGTATATGGAAGCAATGGGCGTCCCAGGGTTCCTGCTGCCGCTGACCATCCTGCTTGAGTTCGGCGGCGGTCTGGCGATTCTGTTCGGTTTCCTGACCCGTACTACCGCGCTGTTCACCGCAGGCTTCACCCTGCTGACCGCGTTTATCTTCCACAGCAACTTTGCGGAAGGCATGAACTCTCTGATGTTCATGAAAAACCTGACCATCGCTGGCGGCTTCCTGCTGCTGGGTATCACCGGTCCAGGCGCATTCAGTATCGACCGTGTACTGAATAAAAAGTGGTAAGCGCACTATACTGAGTTAACTAAAAAGCGAGGAGATATCTCCTCGCTTTTGCTATCTATACTCGGCGTAGCTCAAGCGACAGCGCGCCCAGTATTAAAAGGAGAACATCATGGGACAATTAGTCGATGGCGTCTGGCAAGACGTCTGGTATGACACCAAATCCACCGGTGGACGTTTCCAGCGTTCAGTCTCCGCCTTTCGTAACTGGCTGACCGCCAACGGCGAACCCGGTCCAACCGGCAACGCAGGCTTTGCCGCCGAGAAAGATCGCTATCACCTGTATGTTTCTCTTGCCTGCCCTTGGGCTCACCGCACGCTAATTCTCAGAACGCTGAAAGGACTGGAGCCATTTATCTCCGTTTCCGTCGTCAATCCGCTGATGCTGGAAAACGGCTGGACCTTCGATGCGGACTTCCCGGCGGCGACGGGCGATGCGCTCTATCAACACCAGTTTCTCTATCAACTCTATCAACACGCCGATCAAAACTATTCCGGCCGCGTGACGGTGCCGGTGCTGTGGGATAAAAAGAACCAGACTATCGTCAGCAACGAATCTGCAGAAATCATCCGCATGTTCAATACGGCCTTTGATGCACTGGGTGCCAAAGCGGGTGACTACTATCCGCCTGCGCTGCGCGAACAAATTGATGAGTTGAATGGTTGGATCTACGACAACGTGAACAACGGCGTCTACAAGGCCGGTTTTGCCACCAGCCAGGCCGCCTATGATGAAGCGGTAGAAAAAGTCTTTAGCTCGCTGGACCGCCTGGAAAAGATCCTCGGACAGCATCGCTACCTGACCGGCAATCAGCTCACCGAAGCCGATATCCGCCTGTGGACCACGCTTATCCGTTTCGATCCGGTTTATGTCACCCACTTTAAGTGCGACAAACACCGCATCAGCGACTATCTGAATCTGCATGGTTTCCTGCGTGATATCTACCAAATGCCGGGCATCGCGGACACCGTCAACTTTGACCATATCCGCACGCACTATTTCCGCAGCCACAAAACCATCAACCCTACCGGCATTATCTCCATCGGGCCATGGCAAAATCTGGATGAACCGCACGGGCGTGACGAACGTTTCCGCTAAGCGCACAGGGCATCGTTCATCGATGCCCTAATTAATTCACCCTATCAATATTTACCACCTTTTCATTCGCGACTATCCTTAGCTTGATCGCTTTAAAAACAAGTGATTAATGATCAACAGAGGCATGAAAATGGATTGGTATCTCAACGTTCTACGTAACTATATTGGATTTGGCGGCCGCGCCCGTCGCAAAGAGTATTGGATGTTCATCCTGGTGAACGTCATTTTGACGGCCGTGTTAAGCGTGGTGGATAAAATGCTGGGCTGGCAGCGTGCCGGTGGCGAGGGGATCCTCACTACCATTTACGGCATTCTGATCTTTCTGCCCTGGTGGGCCGTACAGTTCCGCCGTCTGCATGACACTGACCGCTCGGCATGGTGGCTACTGTTGCTGCTTATTCCGATCATTGGCTGGATAGTGATTATTATCTTCAACTGCCAGAACGGGACGCCGGGCGATAACCGCTTTGGGCCAGACCCGAAACGCATTCCTTGATTGTATTGCACAATCAGGTAGCCCGTAGCCGGTGCTGTCGCACCGACTACGGGTGAAATCTCTCCCCGCTGATAACAACCCTCTATCTGGCGGTCAGCAGTTTCTGGATTTCACGCAGGCACCAGGATTTGGCTTCGCCCATACTGTCGCGTCGCCAGGCCATGATGATATCGATCTCACTGCTATACTCCGGGCTCACAACCCGCAGTCGCCCCTGCGCAATATCATCCTCGACGAGCGGATACGGCATGGTCGCCACCCCTAACCCGGCCAGCAGCGCCTGACGTTTTTCTTCCATCGACGTTACCGTTAATCGCGGCTGTTTATCGAGCAATTGCACCGTCAGCACCGGGCGTTCGCGGGCGGTATCGGCAATCGCCACGCCGCGATACTTCACGCGCGTCACTTCGGAAAGCGGTTCCGCTTCCTGGTGAATTGGATGATCCGGCGCAGCAACATAGACGTTCATTACCGAATACAGTTTGCGTGAGTTGATCTCCGTCGATGAACGGAAATGCATATCCGGCGCAATCACGATGTCGGCACGCCCCTGCTCCAGACGCTCCCAGGCCCCCGCTAGCACTTCGGTGATAATCGACAATTGGGTGTTGGATTTGGTGGCCAGCTTCTCAACCAGCGGGAAAAGCGTGGGCGTTGGGATCAGCGCCTCTGCAACGATGGTGAGATGCGTCTCCCAGCCGCGCGCGAGGGCTTCAGCATCGGTGGTCAGCTTATCCGCCGCTTCCAGCAGTACCCGCCCACGTTCCAGCAGCATGCGCCCAACGTTGGTGAATTTTGTTCGATGACCTGAGCGGTCAAATAACACCACGTCCAGCTCTTCTTCCAGCTTTTGCATGGTGTAGCTCAATGCCGAAGGCACACGGCCCAGCTCATCGGCCGCGGCGGCAAAGCTGCCACGTCTGTCGATAGCGTCCATTACTCGTAGTGCTTCCAGCGTCAGTGCTCTCTCTTTAGCCATGGCGTTCTCATTCAGGGAATTTGAACATACCGGGCAGAATATCTGGCTAACAATGCAGCGTCCATACCTTTACCATTGATTTAATGTAAAGGAGGGTCAAGAAGATGATTACCACAAGAACAGCAAAACAGTGCGGACAGGCTGACTTCGGTTGGCTGCAGGCCCGCTATACCTTCTCTTTTGGGCATTATTTTGATCCGAAACTGCTGGGTTACGCCTCTCTGCGCGTGCTGAATCAGGAAGTGCTTGCGCCCGGCGCCGCCTTCCAGCCGCGAACTTACCCAAAAGTGGATATCCTGAATCTGATTCTGGAAGGTGAGGCTGAGTATCGCGATAACGAGGGCCACCACATTAAGGTCAAGGCCGGTGAAGCGCTGCTGATTGCCACTCAGCCTGGCGTCAGCTATAGCGAACATAATCTCAGCAAAGATAAATCGTTAACCCGGATACAAATCTGGCTGGACGCCTGCCCGGAACGCGAAAACTCGCGCGTGCAGAAGATGAAACTGCATGACGCAGCGCATCAATTGCTGGCATCTCCGGACGGCAGCGAAGGCAGCCTGCAGCTGCGCCAGCAGGTCTGGCTGCATCATATTGAGCTGGATAAAGGTGAGCAGGTTAATCTGCAACTGCACGGGCCACGCGCCTATCTGCAGTCGATTCACGGTACGGTGCACGCGGTTGCCCACGACGCCGAAAAGCAGGCTCTAACCTGCGGCGACGGCGCATTTATTCGTGATGAAAGCAATATCACACTGGTGGCTGATACCCCTCTGCGCGCTTTACTGATAGATTTACCGGTATAGCGTTTTCAGGGAGCCGGGGAAAATGAGTAAGAGAAACAAGAGGCAGCAGCGCACAGCGGATGTCGTAACATCGGCACCAGTAGTCACGATACCCACAGAGTTTGGGTTTGAAGAGATGCTCAGCGAGCTGGAAGCTATCGTGACAGAAGCGCAAAGCCGCCAGACCGATGAGGCCGAAGCGGCATAAAGACGCGGGCCCCGGTCAGATACCGGGGCGCTCGGCTAAGCGATTTTACTCGCCATAATTTCAATCACCTGCTTGTCGGTTTGCTGCATAGAGCGGCAGGCCAACGCGCAAAGGTTGCTGATCGACTGTTCCACATCGTTTGCCACGATACCTTCATTGCCGGTGACGGCCGTTTCATCCAGCGCCATCAGTACCGCTTTCCACGCCGACGACACGCTGGTAGAAACCTTCATCGCACAACTGTTGGATGCGCCATCGCAAATGATGCCGCTCACATCGCCAATCATGCTGCTTATCGCCATCGCAATACAGCGGTAGCTGCCATCAATCAACCAACAAATCCCGGCAGCGGCGCCCATTGAAGCGGTCGTCGCGGCGCATAGTGCGGACAGCATGGGCAGCTGATGGTGAATGTAGATAGCCGTCATGTGCGACAGGAGCAGCGCACGCGCCATTTTCTCCTGTGAACACTCCAGATGTTCAGCCACCACCACCACCGGCATGGTGGCGGCAATACCCTGATTGCCCGAACCGGAGTTGCTCATGGCAGGTAAGCAGGCCCCGCCCATCCGCGCATCGGATGCAGCCGAGGTGCGGATCATAATATCGCTGAGCAAATCTTTCGCCAGCAGTCCGCGCTCACGCTGACGCTGTAAAGTAACGCCGATGTGCAGGCCATATTGGGCGCGCAGCCCTTCATGGGACAGCGCATCATTGAGCAGGGCCGCATCAAGAATAAAGCCGATTTTTTCAAACGGTACCTGCTCGGCAAACTCGACTACCTGCGCCAGCGTTACGTTCTCCAGCGATACCGCCGGCTCTTCTCCTGCTCCTCCACAGCAGCCAGCATCCAACAGCACGACGCCATTCTTCACGATACGAACAACCCGCGTGTGCCCTCCCGCAATCGTCACCGTCGCAGACTCATCCGCCGTATAAACGGTCGCGCTGGCGTACAGCACTTCCTCGCACGGCTCCTGAATAGTGACCGAGACCTTGCCGCTGGCGAGCAGCACCTTTCCCGCCGCAATGGCGTCAACCGACGCGCTTTTCAATACTTCCAGCCCGGCCTGCGGATCGCCGCCCAGGGCCCCTACAGCGGCGGCAATCGGCAACCCCACCATTCCCGTGCCCGGTACGGTGACGCCCATACCGTTTTTCATCAGATTGGGTGACACTTTAGCGTCAACACGGATGACGCGACCGGCCAGATGAGAGGCCGCGATGGCGCTGGCTAAAGCCAGGGACACCGGCTCGGTACACCCCATCGCAGGTTTGACGTTCTGTTTTACCGCCTGAATCAGCACGTCCCACAGCGGGTTCATTTTCACTTCATCCATTTTTACCACCAATTAATCAAGAGAATGCCAGGAACGGAGACACGCAGAGCAGCAGGCCAGTGATGATAATGATCACCAGGGAGACACCTTTGTATTTGTGTAACGCCGGCACTTTGTAAACCAGCCAGGCCGGGATAAGACAGCCGACCATACCGAAGATAGGACTACAGATAGAGGTGAAGCTCAGCACCGGCGCGTTGAGTACAATCGCACTCCACGCCAGCAGGATGGCGAACAACATGATCCCGCGCTGCACCAGCTTCTGGTTGATTTTTTCCTCCGGCATTTTGCGGCGCAGCAGGTTAATCACAATCCCCTGAGTCGCTTCGCGAAAACCAAGATAAACACCGAAGAAAGCGGTCATCACCGCAAAGATGTTGAGGATAACGCTGACCACGGTCACCCATGCCCCTGCGCTGCCATTGATAAACTGTGCCGCAATCGCCAGCGCCGAGATATTCTGCTCATAGGCTTTAACCGCTTCATCATGGCCCATCGCCAGGGTGAATGAGACGGCGTAGAAAAAGACCACCACAAACAGAATGCCAAAGGCGATATTCATGGCGCGCAGCGCCTTATGACGTGCGACTTCGCGTGATTTCTCCTTCGAACGATAAGAGATAACCATCGGGCTAAGGGTCTGAATAAACAGAATCGAGGTCAGCGTAAACGGCAGCGTGATGATGGCATTTTTGATCAGTAGCCCCATCGGCGGCAGCGTACCGGCGTTATACAGATGCCACATCCCCACCATCGAAACCCCTAGCGCGGCGACTACCAGCAGCTTGGTCAGCACCATAAAGCTGGAGACTTTAAACAGCAGCTTTTCACCCCGTGAAGAGATAGCCACCAGCACGCAGATCAGCACCAGACCATAGAACGGGTTTTCGGATAACAGACCGTCGGTGACGCCAAAGGTATGCAGGTAAGAGGCGCTGTCGTTGGTGATGGCTGTGGAGTAGACGAACATCCAAATCACCAACATGATGAAATAGAGCGCCCCCAACAATATCCCCCAGTTTTTGCCGAGGTAGCCGCTAATTACGCTAGGGTAGTCTTTACACTCCGGGGATTCCGCCAGGGTGTTAATAAACAGCCGCTGGAACAAATACATGGCCGGATAACCGACGATAGAAGAGAGCAGAAATACCCACAGGCCCATCAAGCCAACCTGAACGGGGAGAAACACAATCCCCGCACCGATAGCCATCCCGATACTCATGATGACCCAGCCCACGTCGGTACTGTCGAATTTTATTGCCGCTTGCCATTCACTTTCCGACATGCCCGCTCGTGCTGCCGCGCTAGAGGTTTGTGCCGGTGCAACTGAGATTGTTTCCATAACAAAGTCTCACTCTTGGTTTGTAGGGTTTATTGTTTTAATACAGATTGATATTCCACATATTTTTAGCAATGCAGGGTTATTAACCACATTTTTTATAGTGGATAGATGATAGCGCGGGTTAAGGAGAAAAAACTTGCCACTGCTGGCATGGGAAACGCCATATGGAGAAAAAAATGCTCCATATAGCGATATATGGGTAAGTTTATTTCTATCCTTATCAATTCATAAAGGATTTATATTTTTCACCATCACACAAAGTCAATGTAATGCATTGTTTTATAAGACATTGTGTGTTTATGGTGATTTCTGCACGCCCGCATGGCACAGCCATTTTGTGAGACAGCGCAAACCGGCGAGTTAATGGGTTGTAACTGGCAGCGCCAGCAAAAAATGATGGCTATCACAGTGTCAGATTGATTTAGCCAATAACTCCAATGTTTGTAGAAAAAATGTAAGAAAACAAAATAATACACTGCTTATATGATCCGGCCCGCGGCGGCCCGCAGCCAAAAAAAAACGCCCCGGACCATCAGGCCAGGGGCGTTGCAACGGATCGTATCCACATGCTTACGACGTCATTGTTTTTGGCACAATCGACTAATCACACAGCACTTTAATCGCCAGACCACCGCGCGACGTTTCGCGGTATTTCTCGTTCATATCCTTACCGGTTTCATACATGGTCTCGATAATTTTATCGAGAGAAACCCGCGCTTCACTGGTGCGTTGAATTGCCATCCGCGCCGCGTTAACCGCTTTTACCGCATTGATCGCGTTGCGTTCGATACAAGGGATTTGCACCTGTCCACCCACCGGATCGCAAGTGAGCCCCAGATTGTGCTCCATGGCTATCTCTGCGGCCATGCACACTTGTTGCGGGCTGCCGCCAAGCAGCTCGGCCAATCCCGCGGCCGCCATTGATGCCGCCACGCCGACCTCGCCCTGACACCCAACCTCTGCGCCGGAAATCGAAGCATTACGCTTATACAGCCCGCCAATCGCGCCAGCGGCCAGTAAATAACGGGCGATGGAGTTACCGTTCGCCGTGCGCCTGAACTTATCGTAATAGGCCAGCACCGCCGGCACGATGCCGCACGCGCCGTTGGTTGGCGCTGTCACGACTCTCCCGCCCGCCGCATTCTCCTCGCTCACCGCCAGCGCAAACATGTTGATCCAGTCGATCACATTCATCGGATCGCTGGAGGTACTGTCGCTGGAGACCAACTGTCGCCGCAGCGCGACGGCACGGCGCGGAACGTTCATCGGCCCCGGCAGCACGCCTTCCGTATTCATCCCGCGTTCAATGCCGGTACGCATGACGTGCCAGATGCGAGTCAGACCGGTATCAATCTCGCTCTGGCTTCTGAGCGCCAGCTCGTTTTGCATCATCAGGCCAGAGATAGAAAGCCCGTGCTCTTTGCACTGCTGTACCAGTTCGCTGGCGGAATTGAAGGGATACGGCACAGGTTGTTCAACCTCAAACTCCTGGCCAAATTTCGACTCTTCAACAATAAAACCGCCGCCGGTGGAGTAGTAGGTTTTGCTGAGCAAAATCCCCTCTTTACCCCAGGCGGTAAAGCGCATGCCGTTTTCATGGCGCGGCAGAGCTTCATTATGGAAGATGACATCGTCGCTAAGGGAAAACGGCACTTCCGCTTCACCCTGTGCCACGCTGAGCAGCCCGCTACGCTCTACGGCGCGCATAAATGGCTGCATGGCATCGATGTCGACGCTGTCAGGGCGATTGCCCGCCAGCCCCATAATCACCGCGACATCGGTCGCGTGTCCTTTCCCGGTAAGAGAAAGCGAACCGTAAAGATCGACAGTCAGGCGTGTGGTCTGGGATAAAAAGCCCCCGGCCGCCAGTTCGTCAATGAAAGATTTTCCGGCATTCATTGGCCCCACGGTGTGTGAACTAGACGGCCCAACGCCAATTTTGAACATATCGAATGTACTAATCATATCCATGACCTCGATACGGCTTCAGAGACGGGCTGCCGGATGGCAGCCCGGTGTAGCAATGCGCACACAGGTCGACGGTTAGATTGCCTGAGTAAAGGTGCGCGAAATAACGTCCTGCTGCTGCTCGCGGGTTAATGCATTGAAACGCACCGCATAACCCGAGACACGAATGGTTAAATTCGGGTAATTTTCCGGGTGGGCAATCGCATCCAGCAACATATCGCGGTTCATCACGTTGACGTTGAGATGCTGCCCGCCTTCAATTGACGCCTCATGGTGGAAGTAACCATCCAGCAGCCCTACCAGGTTGGTTTTACGCACGGCATCCTCTTTGCCCAGCGCCGCCGGGACAATCGAGAAGGTGTACGAAATACCGTCCTTCGCGTAGGTAAACGGCAGCTTCGCCACCGAAGTCAGCGAGGCCACGGCCCCTTTGCGGTCACGGCCATGCATCGGGTTTGCACCCGGCGCAAACGGCGTTCCTGCGCGGCGACCATCCGGCGTGTTGCCCGTTTTTTGCCCGTACACCACGTTGGAGGTGATGGTCAGGATGGACTGAGTCGGTACCGCGTGACGGTAAGTTGGCAGCACTCTGATTTTCTTCATAAAGCGTTCGACCAGGTCGCAGGCAATGCTATCCACGCGCTCGTCGTTGTTGCCATATTGCGGATAATCACCCTCAATCTCGAAATCGATCGCCAGGCCATTTTCATCACGGATAGGCTTCACGCGAGCGTGTTTGATGGCCGACAGAGAATCCGCCGCCACCGACAACCCGGCGATACCGCAGGCCATGGTGCGATAAACATCGCGGTCATGCAGCGCCATCAGCGAGGCTTCATAGCTGTATTTATCGTGCATGAAGTGGATAACATTCAGCGCACTGATGTACTGCACCGCCAGCCAGTCCATAAAGTGGTCGAGGCTTTCCATCACCGATTCATAGTCCAGCACGTCGTCCATCAACGGCGCGGTTTTTGGCCCGACCTGAATCTTCAGCTTCTCATCCACCCCGCCGTTAATTGCGTACAGCAGCGTTTTCGCCAGGTTAGCGCGGGCACCGAAGAATTGCATCTGCTTGCCGATGACCATCGGGCTCACGCAGCAGGCAATGGCGTAATCATCGCTGTTAAAATCAGCACGCATCAGGTCGTCATTTTCATATTGCAGCGACGAGGTGACGATAGAAACCTGGGCGGCATACTGCTTAAAGGCCGGCGGCAGCGCTTCCGACCACAGGATGGTCAGGTTTGGCTCCGGTGCCGGGCCCATGGTATGCAGCGTATGCAGATAGCGGAATGCGTTTTTGCTCACCAGCGTGCGCCCGTCCAGCCCCATCCCACCGATAACTTCCGTCGCCCAAATTGGGTCGCCGGAGAACAGCGTGTCGAACTCCGGCGTGCGCAGGAAGCGCACCATGCGGATCTTCATAATGAAGTGGTCGATAAGCTCCTGCGCCTGCTCTTCGGTGAGACGCCCTTCCTGCATGTCACGTTCAATATAGATATCGAGGAATGTGGCGGTGCGGCCCAGCGACATCGCGCCGCCGTTTTGCGATTTCACCGCTGCCAGATAGGCAAAATAGAGCCACTGCACCGCTTCCTGCGCATTAAGCGCCGGGCGGGAAATATCGCAGCCGTACTTGGCAGCCATCTCCTGCATTTGCAGCAGCGCGCGGCGGTGCTCCGCCAGCTCTTCACGCAGGCGTAGCGTAGCCTCCAGATCCTGGCCCCACTCCATTTTGGTTTGCAGATCGGCAAACTGCAGTTCGCGCTCACGCACCAGATAACGAATACCGTACAGCGCTACGCGGCGGTAATCGCCGATGATGCGTCCGCGTCCGTAGCCGTCCGGTAAACCGGTCAATACGCCTGATTTACGGCAGCGCAGCATATCCGGGGAGTAAGCATCGAATACGCCCTGGTTATGGGTTTTACGCAGCGAGGTATACTGATATTCAAAATCAGCATCCATTTCGCGACCATAAGCTTCAAACGAGCTTTTGATCATATTGATGCCGCCAAACGGATGCAGCGCACGCTTGAGCGGTTTATCGGTTTGCAGGCCGACGATTTTTTCCAGACTCTGGTCGATATATCCCGCGTCGTGCGCGGTGATTGTCGTCGCGACGTTGGTGTCAAAATCAACCGGGGCGTGGGTGGCGTTTTCAATACGAATGCCCGCCATCACCTTTTCCCACAGCGCGGTGGTCGCCGGCGTTGCCGCCGCGAGGAAAGATTCATCCCCTTCATACGGCGTATAGTTGTGCTGGATAAACTCGCGAACGTTAATCTCTTCTTTCCATTCGCTACCGTTAAAACCGCGCCATGCATCGGCAAAATGCATATCGTTAATATCGATATTTACCTTCATGAAAACTCTTCTCTCAATAATAAAAGCGATTAACTCAGGCGTATTCCGCTACCGTATTGCTGTTTCCTAAACGGATAGCGTCCAGTGCAATCATTTTCTCTTCATTGGTCGGAATAACCGCGCAGACTACGCTGGAGCGTTCGTCGGAAATAATCCGTTCCCCGTCGCTGTTTGGCCGGCTATTCATGTCATCATTCGCTACCACGCCGAGCACGCGTAAATGCGCCATCACCAGGCGGCGGATAAGCTGGGAGTTTTCACCGATACCGCCGGTGAAAATAATGCCGTCGAGTCGGGTGAGCGAGGCCGCGTGTCCGGCGATATGCCGAGCAATGCGGTGAACGAAGGTCTTAATCGCCAGCTGCGCGCGTTCATGCCCTTCGTGCCATGCCTTTTCCAGAGTGCGCAGATCTGACGACAGCCCGGAGATTCCCAGCAGGCCAGACTCTTTATTGACGATGCGTTCCAGGTCACTCATCGTCTGGTTGGTCTGAGCGGCAATCCACGCCATCGCGCCAAAATCGACATCTCCGCTACGGGTGCCCATCATCAGCCCTTCCAGCGGCGTCATCCCCATTGAGGTGTCGACGCTTTTGCCGTTGTGAACGGCGCAAATCGAAGCGCCATTACCGAGGTGCGCAATCACCAGTCCGGAATCTTGCTCCTGTAGTTTCAGCAGATCATAAGCCTGACGGGCAACGTAGCGGTGTGATGTGCCGTGGAAGCCGTAGCGACGTACCCCGAGTTCTTCGGTGTATTTCCACGGCAGCCCATAGAGATAGGCTTCCGGCGGCAGGGTCTGATGGAAGCTGGTATCAAACACCGCCACCTGCTGTACGCCGGGGAACAGATGCCGCGCCGACTCAATCCCACTGAGGTTGGCGTAGTTATGCAGCGGAGCCAGCGGCGAAACCTGACGAATGCCGTCAATCACTTCATCGGTAATCAACACTGACTGAGTGAAGATACTGCCGCCGTGGGCAATACGGTGGCCGATTAAGGCCACGCTATCGATTAAATTGCGGGTTTCCAGCTCATGGGAAATCGCCTGTAACGCGGCTTCGTAGGTCGGGTGAGACAGCGGTGAAATATCACCGCCGTTAACCGATAATCCCGCCTGCGCTGTATTAATACCCTCAGCAATACCCGCCAGTAACACATCACAGGTATCTACATCCAGTACCGAGAATTTAATAGACGATGAACCGCTATTAATAACCAATACAACCGGGAACTCATTCATATTGCGACTCCGCTCATCCTGAGCTTGTTAATTAAAAGAGCTTGTAAACGATGTTCAGAATGGTCAGCAGACCGATAGCCGTGACGAAGACGTTGTCCAGCTTGCCGCGATATTTCGCCAGCGCTGGGGTCTTACGGATGGCATACATCGGCAGCAGACACAGCAGGGAAGCGATAATCGGCGCGCCCATGGCTTCAATCAGGTCCAGAATGTTCGGGTTGGCGTAAGCCACCACCCAGGTAGAGCCCATGATGAAGACCATGCTGATGGTGCTCAGCTTGCGGCTGGAGACCTTGGTTTTATCGCCTTTGTAGCCAAACTTCAGTACCAGACCGTTCAACCCTTCCAGGGTGCCCAGATAGTGGCCGAAGAACGATTTGAAGATAGCCACCAGTGCAATGATGGAAGCGCCGTATTCAAGAGTGGTTGCAAAGGTTGATTTCTCACCCGCCATGGAGGCGAAGTGGTTTGCCAGATAGGAGAGTACCGGGATGTTTTGCGCTTTCGCTTCCGCCATGTTTTGCGGGGAGAGCGTGAACAGGCAGCTAAAGGCGAAGAACATCACCACCGCGACCATCAGCATGCTGGCACGGGAGATAATTTTGGAACACTTGCGTTCGGTATATTCACGACCAAAGTCGGCTTCGTATTCTTCACGCTTCGAAACCACAAACGAGGAGACAATTGGTGAGAAGTTGAAGGAGAACACCATAATGGAAATACCCAACCATACGGTCACCAGGATGCCGTCGTGGCCGGTCAGGGAGATATCACTCAGGCTTACCTGATCGATAACCGCGGAGTTCCAGTAAGGGATCAACGACAGGGAAATCAACACCAGGCTGGCGATGAATGGGAACACCAGGTAGCTCATCACCTTAACCATCAGGTCTTTACCAAACCAAATGACGAACGCCATCAGCAGCAGAAGCAGTAGCGCAACCACACCACGGTTAAGCGCTGGCATCTGGAGCTGGTTTTCCCAGAAGGTCATAAAGGTGTTGGTGATGGTGACGCCGTAAATCCACAGCAGTGGACAGATAGCGAAGAAGTACAGGAAGGTGATCACTACCCCGCCGGTTTTACCAAAATGCTCTTCGACCGTTTCGGTAATATTCCCGGATGGATTCGAGCCGGAAAGACACAGGCGCGCCAGCGCGCGGTGGCAATAAAACGCAATCGGATAGGCCAACAACAGCATCAGCACGATTGGAATAAGACCGCCAAAGCCTGCACGAATTGGGAAAAATAAGACCCCGGCACCAATTGCTGTACCGAATAAACCTAACGTCCAGGTGGTGTCAGATTTACGCCAGGAGGATTCTTTGGTTTGGCTAACATTAATACTTTCTGTCGTACTCATAATATGTCCTTGAATTAATGTTTTTGTCATTTTTGAATAACAGGCAGCCGGGCATCAAGAGAGCTGCCTGAAATAAACCAGGAGAAAATTTAATTATGCACCGACAAATCCGGTAATTTGTGAAACACGCGACAGGTCGATATTGCCGCCAGAAATAATACTTACCGTTTTACGGCCCTGAATATAATGGTCGAGTTTACCACTTAATAATGCTGCAGATGCTAAAGCACCGGCGCCTTCGGTAACGACTTTATTACGCTGAATGAGTGCGATCATGCTGTCACGAATTTCATCTTCAGTGACCAGGACAATATCATCAACCAGCTCACGAACGATTTCGAAGGTCAAATTACCCGGGCGAGCAACGTCGCAGCCATCGGCCAGCGTCGTGCAGGTACGGTGATTCATTATCTCGCCGGCATAGAACGATGCGGCCATACCGTGTACGTTTTCCGACTGCACGCCAATGATTTTGATCGTCGGGTTAATGGATTTGATTGCCGTCGCAATCCCGGCAATCAGGCCGCCGCCGCCAATCGGCACAATGACGTTATCCACATCGTATAGATCTTCCAGAATCTCCAGCCCGATAGTGCCCTGACCGGCAATCACCAGTGCGTCATCGTATGGTGGGATAAAAATGCGACCTTCCATTTCAACGATTTCACTCACTTTAGCGATGGTATCGTTGAAGTTATCGCCGTGCAGAATCACCTCAGCAGAGTAATCCTGAGTGGCCGCCACTTTTGATTTTGGCGCCCCTTTTGGCATCACCACTTTGCCATCAATACCCAGCATCGCACAGGAGAGTGAAACGCCCTGTGCGTGGTTTCCCGCCGAGCAGGCTACGACCCCTTTACGGCGCTCCGCTTCGGTCAACGCGCTCAGCTTGTTAAACGCACCGCGAATTTTAAATGAGCCGGTGCGCTGCATATTTTCGAACTTCAGGAATATTTCACCTTTGCAGCGTTCGCTCAGATAGTTAGAGCGCGGCATCCCGGTTTTATAAATTTTTCCAGCGAGTCTTTTTTTCGCGGTTTGAATGTCATCAAGGGTCACAGGAAGATCGTAAGTAATATGCATCGTATCCTCTTATCAGAATAAGGTTCTGACGTTAGATAATATCTGGGTAGCAGAGCTATAAAATAACTCTGGAGTTCTCTTTAATTCTTTCGCTTTATTACATCAGCTTGCGTTTAATTTATTGTGGCCTGTTCTGGTGGCGAAGAGTATTTCTTGGCCAACTCGACTAATACTGAGGCCGGTTTTTTTATTCGATAATTTTTAGACCAAATTGCTGCATAGCGCGCTATAGGTAATATGTCTTCGACCGGTAGAATAATAAATTGGTCAGAGCCAAATGGCGCAATCATATCTTTAGGGATCACCGTCAGGAAACCGGCATTTAATACCAGGTTGTAGATAGTGACCACGGAATCGGTTTTGACGATATTTTCGGTGCTGATGTGGTGAAGATGGAGGGTGGAGAGGAGTTCTTTGTAGTAGCCCATATCGGTTTGTGGAAAGACCCACTGCTCATTGGAGAGCGACTCCAGAGCGACCGTTGACGTACACGTTCGTGATTTGGAGGCAACGACAACAAACTCAGACTCAAAAAGCGGCTCCACGTGCAGATCCTGCAGCTGCATCTCATCGCTTAACGTACCAATCGCAAAATCCAACCGCCCATCGCGCAGCGCCGGTAAAAACGACGAGAGCTGCGCTTCAAACATAGTGACCTGTGCCGCCGGGAATACCTCTTTAAAGGTTTTAATCATCTCCGGCAGGAAGGTGAACCCAATCAGCGAAGGGTAGCCAAATGAAACATCAACCACGCTGCTGCAGCTCAGGCTGTTCATCTCATTGACCATATTTTTCATTTTTCGGGTAATTGACTCAGAGTAGCCGAGCAGCACCTGGCCCGCGCTGGTCAGAGTCACACCGGTATTTTTACGCACCATCAGCTCGATACCGAAGTTGGATTCAATATCGTTGATGATTTTGCTGACTGCCGGTTGAGTCAACCCAAGTTGTTTTGCCGCCGAGCCGAAAGATCCACTTCTAATGACTTCCTGAAACACGACAAGGTGTTGAGTTTTAGGCAGAAGAACATTATCCATTTTTCTTTCTCCTCTTATTTCCATTTGGCGATGAGGATTCTATTAAATATGGGCATGTGAGATGTGTGCTACCACTCACAATTTACTTTAAACCTTGATTATCGCAACGATAAAATTACAATAAATCACTTAAAAATCATTAAGTTACAAATACAAAATATGGCATTACGCTGACTTTTATCAATAAAAAAGAGGCATATAAATTTATTTTATGGCGATAAAAAATGAGATTTCCCACCCCTTTAAAATTATAAATACAGATCATCTACCAATCAGTTTTAGGGTGTTTTTTGCACGAAAAAGATCTATTAATATTATTTGATAAAATAAAATTAACTGATAAAAAATGGTCCTATTGGTCCATTTCTTCGCGCACCATCACACAACACCCGCATGAACATGCATGTACGTTAATATATTCACATCAATTACGTTAACAAATTGAACACATAAAGGTGACATTATAAAACGTAAATCAGCCTGCTTTTTAGCTGATTTTTACGCTATCCAGGAGGATGTATACGGCGTCGGCAGCACAAAAACCCAATCGAAACGTTTATATTAGTGTTTTGTGCATTGTGTCGCATTTCGACAAAATGAATGGATTTTTAACATTTTTATCAAGGTCAATAAAGAAGCATGATGGCTTTTTCAAGGTTATCCTGCCCGCATCCTCAAAAGCAAAAACCCCGCCGAAGCGGGGTTTTTTAAGAGGTGAAACTGACCGATAAGCCGGGTTCTGTCGTTGGACAGTCATTCATCTAGGCCAGCAATCGCTCACTGGCTCAAGCAGCCTACCCGGGTTCAGTACGGGCCGTACCTTATGAACCCCTATTTGGCCTTGCTCCGGGTGGAGTTTACCGTGCCACGGACTGTTACCAGCCGCGCGGTGCGCTCTTACCGCACCCTTTCACCCTTACCTGATCCCACTTGCGTGGGCCATCGGCGGTTTGCTCTCTGTTGCACTTGTCGTGGGCTGTTACACCCCCCAGGCGTTACCTGGCACCTCGCCCTATGGAGCCCGGACTTTCCTCCCCTCCGCCCGTCTCCCCCGAAGAGGACGACGACGAAGCGGCGACTGTCTGGTCAGCTTCGGCGCGCAGTATAGAGGGTTTGCGCGCCAATGTCACCTTTGAGTCTGCATCCCCAGTAGAATGGTCGCCGCAACGTTACGCGAGGTAAGGTAAATATTGTCCGCCGCATCGCGGAACGCCTCCTCCAGCGAACCAATACGGTTGAGGACGCTGAACACCGAATCAATACCGTACTGATGCACAATCCCGACGTCGCGGGTCAAACTCCCGGCAATACCAATCACCGGCTTGTGATATTTTTTCGCCACGCTGGCCACGCCAACTGGCACTTTGCCGTGAATACTCTGGCTATCAAGACGCCCTTCACCGGTAACCACCAGCGTGCAGTCATGAATGTGTTCCTCCAGATTGAGCGCCTGGGTCACAATCTCAATCCCACTGCGCAGATCCGCGCCAAGAAACGCCATCAGCGCCGCGCCCATACCACCTGCGGCCCCGGAGCCAGGAACTTCTTTCACATCCACGCGCAGCGATTTTTTAATGACCTCGGCAAAATGGTCAAGGTTATGGTCCAGCTCGCGAATCATCGCCTCTGTAGCCCCTTTCTGCGGGCCAAAAATGAAAGAGGCACCAGATTCGCCGGTCAGGGGATTGGTGACATCACAGGCCACGCGAATGCTGCACGCCTGTAGGCGGGCATCAAGACGGCTAATATCAATCTTGTTCAGGCTCATCAGGCTGCCGCCGCCAAAACCGATGTCAGCCCCGTTGGCATCGCACAACTTCGCGCCCAGCGCCTGTACCATTCCGGCACCGCCATCGTTAGTGGCGCTGCCACCGATGCCGATGATAATGTTTTTCACCCCACTCTCCAGCGCCTGCAGGATGAGCTCCCCGGTCCCGTAAGAAGTGGTGATTAAGGGGTTACGTAACTCAGGTGGCACCAACGCCAGCCCGCTGGCTGCTGCCATTTCGATAAATGCCGTGTGACCATCGCCCGAAATCCCCCACTGTGCCTCGACGGCTTCACCCAGAGGACCGGTGACGATTGACGTCACTGCTCGCCCCTGCGTTGCCGCGATCATCGCCTCAACCGTTCCTTCTCCACCATCGGCGACCGGCACGGAGACAAACTGCGCTTCCGGAAAGATTTCCCGAAATCCTTTTTCTATTGCCTGTGCTACCTCGGTAGCAGAGAGGCTTTCTTTATAAGAGTCTGGGGCGATTACGATTTTCATATCTGAGCCTATTAGCGCACGACGGCGGATGGCGTATGACTTATCCGGCCTACAAGGTAGGCCCGGTCAGCAAAGCGCCACCGGGCACGACGTCATTAGCGAGAAACTTCCACTTTCGCCAGTTTTTCGTAGTAGCACGCGATAGCGCTGTGGTCGGCGGTTCCCAGACCGTCGGCGCGCAACGCCTGCATCATCTCCATCACCGCCGCCGTTAACGGCAGCTGTGCGCCCACGCCGTGGGAGGTGTCCAGCGCATTGGCCAGATCTTTAATATGCAGGTCGATACGGAAACCAGGCTTGAAGTTGCGGTCCATCACCATCGGTGCTTTGGCATCCAGCACGGTACTTCCCGCCAGGCCGCCGCGAATGGCCTGATAGACCAGATCCGGGTTCACGCCCGCTTTGGTAGCCAGCGTCAGCGCCTCGGACATCGCTGCGATATTCAGCGCGACAATCACCTGGTTTGCCAGCTTGGTCACGTTACCCGCGCCAATTTCACCGGTGTGCACCACCGAGCCGGCCATCGCTTTCATCAGGTCATAGTACTTATCGAAAATCGCCTTATCGCCGCCAACCATCACCGACAGCGTGCCGTCGATAGCTTTTGGCTCACCGCCGCTGACCGGGGCATCCAGCATATCAACGCCCTTCGCCTTCAGCGCCTCGCTGATTTTGCGGCTTGCCAGCGGAGCGATTGAGCTCATATCAATCAGAACCGTCCCGGGCTTCGCGCCATCAATAATGCCGTTTTCACCCAGCGCGACTTCTTTGACGTGCGGGGAGTTTGGCAGCATGGTGATAATCACTTCGCACTGCTCCGCAATCGCTTTTGCCGTGCTCGCCGCTTCCGCACCCGCCGCCATCACTTCGGCAACGGTTTCAGGATTACGGTCACAAACCACCAGCGAGTAACCCGCTTTCAGCAGGTTTTTACTCATCGGTTTACCCATGATGCCCAGGCCAATAAAACCAACTTTCATCGTCATTTCCTCAATTTTGCGTGTATGCGTGGTGGTTACTTTTTAAAAGCGTCGGCCAGCTTCTGCGTTCCGGCACGGAACACGCCCAGATCGCTGCCAACGGCCACAAAGGTGGCACCCCATTCCAGATAGCGACGGGCATCCGCTTCAACCGGAGCCAGAATGCCGCTTGGTTTACCGTGCGCTTTGGCACGGGCAAAAATGTGTTTAATCGCCTGCTGAACTTCCGGATGCGAGGCGTTGCCCAGATGACCTAAGGCTGCCGCAAGGTCGCTTGGGCCTACGAAAATACCGTCAACGCCTTCCGTCGCGGCGATGGCATCGACGCTATCCACGCCGAGCTGGCTTTCAATCTGCACAAGAATGGTGATGTTCTTGTTGGACTGTGCGAAGTAATCCGGCACGGTGCCAAACATGTTGCCGCGGTGGGAAACGGATACCCCGCGAATGCCTTCTGGTGGATAACGCGTTGAGGCGACCGCCTGCTCTGCCTGCTCCTGAGTTTCAACAAAGGGAATCAGGAAGTTATAGAAGCCGATATCCAGCATGCGCTTGATAATCACCGGCTCGTTGGTCGGGATACGCACCACCGGCGCGCTGGCGCTGCCTTTTAATGCCATCAGCTGCGGGATTAACGTCGTCACATCGTTCGGCGCGTGTTCACCGTCCAGAACCAGCCAGTCGAAACCGGCCAGGCCTAACACTTCGGTGCTGATTGGGCTGGAAAGCGCTGACCAGCAGCCAATCTGAACCTGGTTTGCAGCCAGCGCTGCTTTGAATTTGTTAGGGAAAATCGCGTTATCCATTTTCATTACCTTAAGTTAGTTGTGACTTACTTCCGCAGTTCCAGACGTTTGATGTCACCGACCACGAACAGGTAGCAAACCATCATCATCAGTGCAGAACAGCCTACAAAAATCAGTGCGCCATTAAAGGAGTGCAGCTCGCTGACGATATAGCCAATGACCAGCGGCGTAACGATGGAGGCAACGTTGCCAAAGACGTTAAACAACCCGCCGCACAGCCCCACAATCTCTTTCGGCGCCACATCGGAGATAACCGGCCAGCCCAGCGCGCCAAAACCTTTACCGAAGAAAGCCAGCGCCATTAACGCCACTACCAGCACCGTATTGTCGGTGTAGTTACACAGAATAATCGTCGATGCCAGCAGCATACCCAGCACGATAGGCAGTTTTCGCGCAAAGGTCAGCGTGCAGCCACGGCGAATCAAGTAGTCAGAGAACAGCCCGCCCAGCACGCCGCCGCCGAAACCGCACAGCGCAGGAATTGACGCCACCATCCCCACCTTCAGAATCGACATCCCTTTATCCTGCACCAGGTAAATCGGGAACCAGGTCAGGAAGAACCAGGTGATGGTGTTTAAGAAATACTGACCAAAGAAAATACCTAGCATCATACGGCTGCTGAGCAACTGCTTGATATAATCCAGTTTTGGACCTTTCGCCGCATCGCTGCCCGGCTTTTTATGGTCCATATCAACAACCGCACCGTTATCCGCAATGAACTTCAGCTCTTCTTTGCTCATCCGTGGATGATCGGTCGGGTTGTGCATAAACTTGACCCACATGGCGGTCAGCACAAAGCCAATCACCCCCATGACGGTAAAGACATGCTCCCAGCCCCAGGCAAAAGTCAGCCAACCCAGCAGCGGCGAGAACAGCGCTAAGGAAAAATACTGCGCGGAGTTAAAGATTGCCGAAGCCGTTCCGCGCTCTTTGGTGGGGAACCAGGCCGCCACAATACGGGCGTTCGCCGGGAAGGACGGCGCTTCAGAGAAGCCCAGCATAAAGCGCATGAAGAACATTGAGACGCCAGCCCATGCCAGCGGGAAGAAGCCAACAAAGCCCTGCAGGAAAGTAAACAGCGACCAGAAGAACAGGCTATAGCTATACACTTTCTTCGAGCCAAATTTATCCAGTAACCAGCCACCGGGGATCTGCATGAGCAAGTAAGCCCAACCAAAGGCAGAGAAGATATACCCCATTGAAACCGCGCTCAGATTCAGTTCCTGAGCAACAGACGTACCTGCTATGGAGAGCGTTGCTCGGTCTGCATAGTTAACGGCCGTAACAATGAAAATAACCAATAAAATTAAATATCGGGTAGGCATACCCTTTTTTGATTCAGCAACATCAGCAGTATCGTGCATCATTTTATTATCCTCGGGTACAGGACACCTTAATTTTATTATTTTTTATTAAGGCGTATTTCTCTGACTATTTATTGATAACGGATGCTTTCAAAAAACAAATCAGACACCATGAAATCGATGTTCAGTATAATCATGAAGCTACATCGACACATTGTGCATAAATCCAATTTAACCTCTTTTAAAATACATTAAGTTGAGCATACGCACATAACACTGGGCGCTAATGCACAATTTCAACCATTGCTACCCTTGCCCCACGTGGCATCACGGCGAGAGGTGATCTGCGTCACATTCTTATATCCGAACTCCTGACATTCTTTATTCCATCATCAATGTGTTTCTATTTCCTATAACCAGAAGCGAAACACTTATATACATTATTCTTTTTACCCCGTTGCTGGAGAATGCTGGACAATGGCTAACATTGAAATCAGACAAGAATCGCCGACTGCCTTTTATATAAAGGTGCATGCCACCGATAATGTGGCGATCATTGTTAACGATAACGGATTAAAAGCCGGAACCCGTTTTCCTGATGGTCTGGAATTAATTGAACATATTCCCCAGGGCCATAAAGTGGCATTGGTTGATATCCCTCATAACGGCGAAATTATTCGCTACGGTGAAGTCATTGGCTACGCGGTTCGCGACATCGCCAAAGGCAGCTGGATAGACGAATCTACGGTCGCGTTACCGAAAGCACCACCGCTCAATACCTTGCCGCTGGCCACCAAAGTGCCGGAGCCGCTGCCGGCGCTGGAAGGCTATACCTTTGAAGGCTATCGCAATGCCGACGGCAGCGTGGGGACCAAAAACCTGCTGGGCATTTCCACCAGCGTGCACTGCGTCGCAGGCGTGGTGGATTACGTGGTCAAAATCATTGAGCGCGATCTGCTGCCAAAATTCCCGAATGTCGATGGCGTAGTTGGCCTGAACCATCTGTACGGCTGCGGGGTGGCGATCAATGCCCCAGCGGCGATTGTTCCTATTCGCACCATCCACAATATCGCGCTGAACCCGAACTTCGGCGGCGAAGTGATGGTCGTTGGCCTTGGCTGCGAAAAACTGCAGCCGGAACGTCTGCTGGAAGGGACAGAAGATGTGCAGAGCATCCCGGTCGACAGTGCCAGCATCGTGCGTTTGCAGGATGAGCAACACGTCGGCTTCAAATCCATGGTCGATGACATTCTCATTGTCGCCGAACGTCACCTGGAAAAACTCAATCAGCGCCAGCGAGTCACCTGCCCGGCATCAGAGCTGGTAGTGGGAATGCAGTGCGGCGGCAGCGATGCATTCTCCGGCGTCACCGCCAACCCCGCGGTGGGCTACGCCTCCGACCTGCTGGTTCGCTGCGGTGCCACCGTCATGTTTTCGGAAGTGACTGAAGTACGCGACGCTATCCACCTGTTAACGCCACGCGCCATTAATGAAGAGGTGGGCAAACGCCTGCTGGAAGAGATGGCCTGGTACGATAACTATCTAGAAATGGGGCAAACCGACCGCAGCGCCAACCCGTCCCCGGGTAACAAAAAAGGCGGGCTGGCGAACGTCGTCGAAAAAGCGCTGGGCTCGATTGCGAAATCCGGTAAAAGTGCCATCGTGGAAGTGTTATCGCCGGGTCAGCGCCCAACCAAGCGCGGCCTGATTTACGCCGCAACGCCAGCCAGCGACTTTGTTTGCGGCACTCAGCAGGTGGCTTCCGGTATTACCGTGCAGGTGTTCACCACCGGTCGCGGAACACCGTATGGCCTGATGGCCGTGCCGGTTATTAAGATGGCCACCCGCACCGAGCTTGCCAACCGCTGGTATGACTTAATGGATATCAACGCAGGCACGATTGCTACTGGCGAAGAGACCATTGAAGACGTCGGTTTGAAACTGTTCCTTTTCATTCTTGACGTCGCGAGCGGGCGTAAGAAAACCTTCTCGGATCAGTGGGGGCTGCATAACCAGCAGGCGGTGTTTAACCCCGCGCCGGTGACCTGATAGCCGTTTACCGACAAAAAGGGGGAGCATATATGCTCCCCCTTTTTTAATCCGCCAGCGAAACCAGAATCACGTCGATACCGCTTTTACGCAGCCCTTCGAGGCTTTCTACCGGGATCCCTTCATCAACAATAATCATATCGACGCGCTGCATATCGATAATTTTATGCAGGCTGGAGCGGTTAAACTTGCTGGAATCGGTGACCACCACGATTTTTTCCGCCACTTCGCACATCCGCCGATTCAACCGCGCCTCATCTTCATTATGGGTACTGATCCCACGCTCAAGATCGATGGCATCCACGCCTAAGAACAGCATGTCGAAATGGTAATTTTGCAACGATTGTTCGGCCTGATCGCCATAAAAAGACTGCGACTGACGACGAAGATGACCACCGGTCATCAGCAGCTCAACGCCGTCGGCTTCCAGCAGCGCATTGGCCACGTTCATCCCATTGGTCATGACAATCACGTCGGTATGCTGGCGCAGCATACGCGCGATTTCAAACGTGGTTGTCCCGGAATCAAGAATGATGCGATTTCCAGCTTTAATCAGCTGCGCCGCCTCGGCCGCGATACGCCGTTTGATGGCGGTATTGAGCGAACTTTTATCTTCAACAGAAGGCTCATTACCCGGCACGTTGCTGTCGCAAATCAGTGCGCCACCGTAAGCACGAACCGCGATCCCCTGTTTCTCCAGGAAAGCTAAATCATTGCGAATGGTGACCGTTGAGACGCCAAAATCATTGGAAAGATCGTTAACCTGCACGCTTCCTTGCTGGCGCAAACGCTGAATGATGAGCTCACGCCTTTCACTGGTGCCCGTAATACGTTTTTCAGTCGACATTGCAGTGCTGCTCATAGTGCATCCCTTAACCCAATCTTTCGTTTCATTTCGATTTTCATATTAACGCCTTTCCTTTGCCAGAATGCAAGTGCCACTCCCCCATTAGCCGCCTATCATCAGTATCCCAAATCTTTCATTATGTTTCTTTTGTGAAATAGATCGGAAAACTATTATCTTTCGTTTTATTTTTACAACACCATAATGCAGTATTAAACGAAACAAACCGAAAGATAACTGTCACAGCAATCTGTTCTGGAGAGGAAAGTGAAACATCTGACTGATACGGTAGCGCTGCATAAACAAGGTAAAGCAAACGGGATTTACGCCGTTTGCTCCGCACATCCGTTGGTACTTGAATCAGCGCTTCGCTTTGCCCACGCGCATCATACCCCTTTACTGATCGAGGCAACGTCCAATCAGGTTGACCAATTCGGCGGCTATACCGGAATGACCCCAGCCGATTTCCGAGGCTTTGTCTGCCAGCTCGCTGACTCGCTGCACTTCCCCCAGGATCTACTGATTTTAGGCGGCGATCATCTGGGGCCTAACCGCTGGCAAAATTTACCCGCCGAACAGGCGATGCTCAACGCCGACGATCTCATCAAAAGCTATGTCGCGGCGGGCTTTAAAAAGATCCACCTTGATTGCAGCATGTCCTGTGAGGGCGATCCGGTGCCACTGACGGACGAGATCGTCGCTGAACGCGCCGCGCGTCTGGCAAAGATCGCTGAAGAAACCTGCCTTGCCCACTTTGGTATCGCCGACCTGGTTTACGTTATTGGTACAGAAGTGCCCGTTCCCGGCGGGGCCCATGAGACATTAACCGAGCTGGCCGTTACTACACCGAATGCCGCCCGCGCCACGCTCGAAGCCCATCACCATGCCTTTGAAAAACAGGGTCTGACTGCGATCTGGCCGCGAATCATTGCCCTGGTTGTGCAGCCTGGGGTTGAGTTTGATAACAGCCATATTATCGATTACCAGCCGCAGAAAGCCGTTGCACTGAGCAAAATGGTTGAGGCGTATGACACACTGGTCTTTGAAGCGCACTCCACGGACTACCAAACACCGCAATCGCTGCGTCAGTTAGTGAAGGATCATTTCGCGATCCTGAAAGTCGGCCCGGCGCTGACGTTTTCCCTGCGGGAAGCGCTCTTCTCATTAGCCGCCATTGAAGAAGAATTGCTGCCAGCCAAAGCCTGCTCTGGCCTTCGTCAGGTACTGGAAAACGTCATGCTCGACCGCCCGGAATACTGGCAGAGCCACTATCATGGCGATGGCAACGCTCGCCGACTTGCGCGCGGCTATAGCTACTCCGACCGGGTGCGCTACTACTGGCCTGATAGCCAAATTGACGACGCATTCGAACGGCTGGTGCGCAATCTGGCAGACGACCCGATTCCACTGCCACTCATCAGCCAGTATTTACCGCTGCAATACGTGAAAGTGCGCGAAGGAGAGATCGGTGCCGCGCCACGTGAGCTCATCATTAGCCATATTCAGGACATATTGCAGCAGTACCACCACGCCTGCCTGGGCGTGACATCCGACAACGAATAACAACAAAGAGGAAAATACGATGCCAAATATTGTACTGAGCCGCATTGATGAAAGGTTAATTCACGGCCAGGTCGGCGTGCAATGGGTTGGGTTTGCGGGGGCAAATCTGGTGCTGGTCGCTAACGATGAAGTGGCCGAAGACACCGTGCAACAGAACCTGATGGAAATGGTGCTGGCCGAAGGGATCGCCGTACGTTTCTGGTCGCTGCAAAAAGTTATCGACAATATTCATCGCGCTGCCGATCGGCAGAAAATTCTGCTGGTCTGCAAATCACCGGCCGATTTTCTCAAACTGGTTGAAGGTGGCGTTCCCGTCACCCGTATTAATGTAGGAAACATGCACTACGCCAATGGCAAGCAGCAAATTGCCAAAACGGTTTCTGTCGATGCCCAGGATATTGCCGCGTTTAACGGTCTGAAAGAGGCCGGTGTGGAGTGCTTTGTACAGGGCGTACCAACGGAAGCTGCCGTAGACCTCTTCAAACTCCTCTGAGGGATTCACCATGGAAATTAGTCTATTGCAAGCTGCCGCGTTAGGCCTACTCGCCTTTATCGCGGGGCTGGATATGTTCAACGGCTTAACGCATATGCACCGCCCGGTGGTGCTCGGGCCGCTGGTCGGCCTGATTCTGGGCGATCTGCATACCGGTATTCTGACCGGCGGTACGCTGGAGCTGGTTTGGATGGGCCTGGCCCCACTGGCCGGCGCTCAACCGCCTAACGTAATTATCGGTACGATTGTCGGCACCACCTTTGCTATTACCACCGGCGTGAAGCCAGAAGTCGCCGTCGGCGTGGCCGTACCGTTCGCCGTGGCGGTACAGATGGGCATTACCTTCCTGTTCTCCGTGATGTCCGGGGTCATGTCCCGCTGTGACCGCATGGCGGCCAATGCCGATACCGATGGCATTGAACGCGTTAACTACCTGGCGCTACTGGCATTGGGTATCTTCTATTTCCTTTGTGCTTTCCTGCCCATTTACTTCGGCGCAGAACACGCAAAATCCGCCATTGATGTGTTGCCAGAGCGTCTGATTGACGGCCTCGGTGTCGCAGGCGGCATCATGCCAGCCATCGGTTTCGCCGTGCTGCTGAAAATCATGATGAAAAACGTCTACATCCCCTACTTCATTATCGGGTTTGTTGCCGCAGCCTGGCTCAAGCTGCCGGTGCTGGCTATCGCCGCCGCCGCGCTGGCAATGGCGATGATTGACCTCATGCGTAAATCTCCTGAAGCAGCTGCACCAGCGGCGAAAAAAGAGGAATTCGAAGATGGAATCTAATCCACAGGCGCTGCCGAACGTGTCGGAAAATGAACAAACATTGCTCACCGGCGTGAATGAAAACATTTATGAAGATCAGAATATTGGCGCAGATCTGACGCGAAAAGATATTAACCGTGTCGCCTGGCGTTCTATGCTCTTACAGGCTTCATTTAACTATGAACGTATGCAGGCTTCCGGCTGGCTCTACGGGCTGCTGCCGGCGCTGAAGAAGATCCATACCAACAAACGAGACCTGGCCCGGGCGATGAAAGGCCATATGGGTTTCTTCAACACCCATCCATTTTTGGTGACGTTTGTTATCGGCATTATTCTGGCCATGGAGCGTTCAAAGCAGGACGTTAACAGTATTCAAAGCACCAAAATTGCCGTCGGCGCGCCGTTGGGTGGGATTGGCGATGCAATGTTCTGGCTCACCCTGCTGCCAATTTGCGGCGGTATTGGCGCCAGCCTGGCGCTACAGGGGTCAATACTCGGTGCGGTTATCTTTCTGGTAATGTTCAACGTCGTCCACCTGGGCCTGCGCTTTGGTCTGGCGCACTATGCTTATCGTATGGGCGTTGCCGCTATCCCGCTTATCAAAGCGAACACCAAAAAAGTCGGCCACGCCGCCTCTATCGTCGGGATGACCGTCATCGGTGCGCTCGTAGCCACCTATGTTCGCCTGAACACCACGCTTGAAATCAAAGCGGGTGACGCGGTTGTTAAGCTGCAGGCCGACGTTATCGACAAGCTGATGCCCGCCTTTTTACCGCTGGTCTATACCTTGACGATGTTCTGGCTGGTGCGTCGCGGCTGGAGCCCGCTGCGCCTTATTGGTATCACCGTGGTACTGGGTGTTGTCGGCAAGTTCTGCCACTTCCTGTAAAGCAAATGAGGTCCGAAATGTTAGGTATTATTTTGACGGGGCACGGCGGGTTTGCCAGCGGCATGGAAAAAGCGATGAAGCAGATCCTCGGCGAGCAGTCGCAGTTTGCCGCTATCGATTTTCCTGAGACCTCGAGTACTGCGCGTCTCACCGCACAGCTTGAAGAAGCGGTGGCTGAACTGGACGGCACGGAAGGCATTATCTTCCTGACCGACCTGCTTGGCGGCACACCGTTTCGCGTAGCCTCTACGCTGGCGATGCAACAGTCGGGGCGTGAAGTCATCACCGGCACCAACTTACAGCTGTTGCTGGAAATGGTGATGGAACGCGACGGGCTCAGCAGTGAAGCATTTCGTTTACAGGCGCTGGAGTGCGGACATCGTGGCCTCACCAGCCTGGTGGACGAACTTGGGCGCTGCCGCGACGAGGCGCCGGTCGAGGAAGGCATATGACGCAAGTCCTGCGCGCCAGACGTTTGCTGACTGAACAGGGCTGGCGAGACGATCATCAATTGCGCATTGCCGATGGCGTGATTACGGCGATTGAACCGATCCCTACTGGCGTCACGCAGCGCGATGCCGAACTGCTGTGTCCAGCTTATATCGATACCCACGTCCACGGCGGCGCGGGGGTCGATGTGATGGACGATGCGCCGGATACGCTTGATACGCTGGCGATACACAAAGCGCGTGAAGGGGTTGGCGGCTGGCTGCCGACCACCGTCACCGCCCCCTTAAACATGATTCACCGGGCGCTGGAGCGTATTGCGAAGCGATACCACGCCGGTGGTCCTGGCGCCCAGGTGCTGGGAAGCTATCTGGAAGGCCCCTACTTCACGCCGCAGAATAAAGGCGCGCATCCTCCGGCGCTGTTTCGCGAGCTGGATATCAGCGAACTTGATGAGCTGATAACGGTCTCTCAAGGCACTTTACGCGTGGTCGCTCTCGCGCCAGAAAAGCCCGGGGCAGTAGAAGCCATTCGTCACCTCAAGCAGCAAAACGTACGGGTGATGTTGGGGCACAGTGCGGCCACCTGGGAACAAACCCGTGCCGCATTTGATGCCGGAGCGGATGGTTTGGTGCACTGCTTTAACGGCATGACCGGCTTACATCACCGGGAGCCGGGGATGGTCGGCGCAGGATTAACCGACCCGCGCGCCTGGCTGGAACTGATTGCCGATGGGCATCACGTGCATCCGGCGGCGATGAAACTGTGCTGCAGTTGTGCCAAAGAACGGGTGGTGCTGATAACCGATGCCATGCAGGCCGCCGGCATGCCGGACGGGCAGTACACTTTGTGCGGTGAGCAGGTTGAAATGCGCGGCGGGATTGTGCGCACCGCGTCCGGCGGCCTGGCTGGCAGCACGCTATCCGTGGATGCTGCCGTGCGTAATATGGTGGAGCTCACCGGCGTTTCGCCTGCAGAGGCGATTCATATGGCATCGCTGCATCCGGCTCGTTTGTTAGGTATTGACGGACAGCTCGGGTCGCTGAAGGTGGGTAAACGCGCCAGCATTATCGCCCTTGATGGCGGGCTACACATTCAAAATATCTGGGTTCAGGGCCAGCGGCTCTCCCTTTAATCCCCCTTATGGTGTGCCCCTTTGGCCTTCGGTCGTCGATCGCAAGGCCTTTCTTTTCCTTTCTTTTCACAAAAGAACTTAATATTTTCTTATTTTAACTACTCATTAAAAATCAATTAGATACCCACAATCTACGGTTCACCGATCACAGATTTCGTTTTATTTCATTTTTCATCATTGAACTTTCGTTTTCTTTTCTATAGATTTTAATTAACTGATATACGAAAAAGTGAAACGAAACGAAAGACAACGACAATTTGCCTGCGTCTGATGTGGAATTCACAAGACTAAGGACTGAGTTATGCCAGAAACCTATACCCCAGCTCTCTCTGCAACCGGTACATGGACAGAAGAAGAGATCCGCCAGCAGCCGAACTGCTGGATCCGTTCACTCTCCAACATTGAAAAGATTCGCGCTGACATTGATGGTTTTCTTGCACCACTGCTAGCGAAAGAAGATCTGCGAATCGTGCTAACCGGCGCCGGTACTTCGGCCTTTATCGGCGATATTATCGCCCCCTGGCTCGCCAGCCATACCGGGAAAAACATCAGCGCGGTGCCGACGACCGATCTTGTGACCAACCCGATGGACTATCTAAATCCGGCCCATCCGCTGCTGCTGATCTCTTTTGCCCGTTCAGGCAACAGCCCGGAGAGCGTCGCCGCCGTTGAGCTAGCCAATCAGTTTGTTCCCGAGTGCTACCACCTGTCGATCACCTGCAATGAAGCAGGCAGCCTGTATAAGAATGCCGTCAACTGTGACAATGCCTTTGCGCTGCTGATGCCAGCTGAAACACACGATCGCGGCTTCGCAATGACCAGTAGTATCACCACCATGATGGCGAGCTGTCTGGCAGTATTCGCACCAACCACCATCAACAGCCTCACCTTCCGCGACGTCGCAGACCGCTGCCAGGCTATTTTGAGCTCGCTGGGCGACTTCAGCCACGGCGTATTTGGCGAAGGAAACTGGAAGAGGATCGTTTATCTCGGCAGCGGCGGCTTACAGGGCGTTGCGCGTGAATCAGCCCTGAAGGTACTGGAGCTGACCGCCGGAAAACTCGCCGCGTTTTACGACTCGCCGACCGGGTTCCGCCATGGCCCTAAATCCCTGGTCGATAGCGAAACGCTGATCGTGGTGTTTATCTCCAGCCACCCTTACACCCGCCAGTACGATCTCGACCTGCTGGCTGAACTGCGCCGTGACCAGCAGGCTAAACGTGTCGTTGCCATTGCGGCAGACACCGATGCCATCATCGAATCAGGCCCGCATATCCTGCTGCCGCCAGCCCGTCATTTTAACGATATGGAGCTGGCGTTCTGTTTCCTGGCCTACGCCCAGGTCTTTGCGCTGACGCAGTCAATCAACGTCGGGAATACCCCCGATACGCCATCCGCCAACGGTACGGTTAACCGTGTGGTACAAGGCGTCGTTATTCACCCGTGGCAGGCTTAAGAGGAATCGACCATGAGCATTATCTCCACCAAATATCTTCTGCAGGACGCTCAGGCAAAAGGCTACGCGGTACCGGCTTTTAACATCCACAACGCCGAAACGATCCAGGCGATCCTCGAAGTGTGTAGCGAAATGCAGTCTCCGGTAATCCTCGCGGGGACGCCGGGAACGTTTAAGCATATCGCGCTGGAAGAGATCTACGCGCTGTGCCGCGCTTACTCCACCAGCTACGACATGCCGCTGGCGCTGCACCTCGATCACCATGAGTCGCTGGATGACATCCGCCACAAAGTGAATGCCGGCGTACGCAGCGCCATGATTGATGGCAGCCACTCACCGTTTGAAGAAAACGTGAAGCTGGTGAAATCGGTCGTCGATTTTTGCCACGCCCACGATTGCAGCGTCGAGGCTGAACTGGGGCGCTTAGGCGGCGTTGAAGACGATATGAGCGTCGATGCCGAAAGCGCATTCCTGACCGACCCGATGGAAGCCAAACGCTTTGTTGAGCGTACCGGCGTAGACAGCCTTGCGGTCGCCATCGGTACCGCGCACGGCCTATATACCAAAACGCCAAAAATCGATTTCCAGCGGCTGGCAGAAATTCGTGAAGTGGTTGATATCCCGCTGGTGCTGCACGGCGCAAGCGATGTACCGGATGATTTTGTTCGCCGCACCATTGAGCTAGGCGTCTGCAAGGTCAACGTCGCGACGGAGCTGAAAATCGCCTTTGCTGCCGCGGTGAAAGAGTGGTTTGCGGAGAACCCTGAAGGTAACGACCCGCGCTATTACATGCGCGTCGGTATGAATGCGATGAAAGAGGTGGTGCGTAGTAAGATTAATGTGTGCGGCTCAGCAAACCGCTTATTGCCTAATCAAAAATAATCTTAGAACCGCTTACCTCTGATATTTAAAATAAAGAGCGTTACCTCTATAGAGTAGTTAACGCTCTTTATAAACACTATGCGGGAGGTATTGTATTTTAATATGTGTCAAATATATTCATGACTTAAATACCATAATAGTAATATATCCAATAAAACATGTTCATGCAATATTTTTATGGTGAGGATTTAATTATGAGTGGCCCTAATATTTTATTAACACGTATAGATAATCGTCTGGTTCACGGCCAGGTTGGAGTCACCTGGACATCTACTATCGGTGCCAACCTGCTAGTCGTGGTTGATGACGAAGTGGCGAAAGATGACATCCAGCAGAAGCTAATGAGTATCACAGCCGAGACCTATGGTTTTGGTATTCGATTCTTTTCTATAGAAAAAACCATCAATGTCATCGGTAAAGCAGCGCCACACCAGAAAATATTCCTGATCTGCCGTACACCGCAAACGGTCAGAAAAGTTATCGAAGGTGGTATTGACCTGAAAGATGTTAACGTTGGAAATATGCATTTTTCCGAAGGGAAAAAACAAATTAGCAGTAAAGTCTACGTCGATAATCAGGATCTTAGCGACCTGAAATTTATTAAACATCATGGCGTAAATATCTTTATCCAGGACGTTCCCAGCGAAGCAAAAGAATCCATTCCAGAATAAAGTAACGCATTAATAAAAGGACTTATTTTCCTGAGGTAATAAAATGCATGAAATAACACTTATTCAAGGCATATCCCTATCAGCTCTGGTTTTCTTCTTAGGTATTGATTTTTGGCTGGAAGCCTTATTCTTATTCCGCCCAATTATCGTCTGTACATTAACCGGGGCAATTCTTGGCGATCTGCAAACGGGCCTGATTACCGGCGGCTTAACCGAACTGGCCTTTGCTGGCCTCACGCCAGCCGGCGGTGTGCAGCCTCCTAACCCAATCATGGCGGGGTTAATGACCACCGTTATTGCCTGCTCTACCGGCATAGATGCAAAAACAGCCATCGGTCTAGGCCTGCCGTTCAGCTTACTGATGCAGTACGTCATCTTGTTCTTCTACTCTGCATTTTCGCTCTTTATGACGAAAGCCGATACCTGTGCTAAAGAAGCGGATACCAGCGGGTTCTCCCGCTTAAACTGGTTAACCATGCTTATTGTTGCGGCAACCTACGCCATTATTGCGTTCCTGTGCACCTATCTGGCACAAGGGGCCATGCAGGCGCTGGTGAAAGCCATGCCAGCCTGGCTGACCCATGGGTTCGAAGTGGCCGGTGGCATTCTGCCTGCCGTCGGTTTCGGGCTATTGCTGCGCGTCATGTTCAAAGCCCAATACATTCCATACCTGATCGCCGGTTTCCTCTTTGTTTGCTATATCCAGGTCAATAACCTTCTCCCGGTAGCCGTACTAGGCGCAGGATTTGCCGTGTATGAGTTTTTCAATGCCAAAGCAAAACAGCAGGCTCAACCGCAGCCCGTCACGGACAACAATAACGAAGAGGATTACAGCAATGGCATCTGAAATCAGTAAAAAGGACATTACCCGTCTGGGTTTTCGCTCATCCCTGCTTCAGGCCAGTTTTAACTATGAAAGGATGCAGGCGGGTGGTTTTACCTGGGCGATGTTGCCTATCCTGAAAAAGATATACAAAGATGATAAAGAAGGCCTGAGCGCGGCCATGAAAGATCATCTGGAGTTTATCAACACCCACCCGAATCTGGTCGGCTTCCTGATGGGATTGTTGATCTCCATGGAGGAGAAAGGCGAAAACCGCAGCACGATTAAAGGGTTAAAGGTTGCTCTCTTTGGGCCAATAGGAGGAATTGGTGACGCTATTTTCTGGTTCACTCTGCTGCCGATTATGGCTGGGATCTGCTCATCCTTCGCCAGTCAGGGCAACCTGCTAGGGCCAATTCTATTCTTCGCGGTCTATTTGATGATCTTTTTCCTGCGCGTGGGCTGGACACATATTGGTTACACCGTCGGTATTAAAGCGATTGATAAGGTCCGGGAAAATTCACAGATGATAGCCCGTTCGGCCACGATCCTTGGGATCACGGTTATCGGCGGTCTTATCGCCTCCTATGTCCATATTAACGTCGTGACATCGTTTGCTATCGACAGCACCCATAAGGTGGCATTACAGCAGGATTTCTTCGATAAGGTTTTCCCGAACATTTTACCGATGGGCTATACCCTATTGATGTACTACCTGCTGCGGGCGAAGAAAGTGCATCCGGTATTACTGATCGGAATAACGTTTGTACTGTCTATTATCACGTCTGCGTTGGGCATTCTGTAAACGGAACGGGGGCATCACTGCCCCCACAGCACAAGGAACACTTATGCACGATATCCAACAATGTGATGACTACGATGCCTTAAGCCATCGAGCCAGCGAGCATCTGATTACACTGATAGAAAATAAACCTGACGCCACTCTCTGTCTGGCAACAGGTGCTACGCCTTTACTCACCTATCGCTACTTTGTCGAGAAAGTCCGCCAACGCAGAACCGATATCAAACATGTCAGCTTTGTGAAACTGGACGAATGGGTGGGCCTTCCTTTGCTCTCACCTGGAACATGCGAATCCTTCCTGCAGCAGCACATCATGCAGCCTCTGGGTTTGCGCGACGATCAGCTCATCAGTTTTCAATCTGAGAATATTGATGAGAAAGAGTGTAAGCGAATCACTGATTTAATTGCCCAGCGCGGCGGCCTCGATTTATGTCTCTTAGGGCTCGGCAAAAACGGGCATCTGGGGCTGAATGAGCCCGGAGGTTCCCTCGAACCGTTTTGCCATATCAGCCATCTTGATGCACAAACGCGCCGGCATGAGATGTTAAAAACGGCAAACCACGACGTTAAATCGGGAATAACGTTAGGCCTGAAGGATATTCTCAATGCCAAAGAAGTCTTGTTGTTGATTGCCGGAGAGGGAAAAGAAGCTGCGGTAGCGCACTATCTGACAGCCAGCGTGAATACCGCGATACCGGCATCATTTCTCTGGTTGCATAACCACGTGACATGCCTGGTGGACGGCGCGTTATATTCTTCAACGTAACTCTTCCACAGCAATCCTTCTGCCTTAAGCGTCGTCATCTACTGACGCTTAAGGCATGGAGCTATGTGGCCCGCGCTTACTCGCCCTGCTGCTCCAGCGCGTACTTATACAGCGCGTTTTTCTTCACGCCGTGAATTTCCGCCGCCAGCGCCGCCGCTTTTTTCAGCGGCAGTTCGCTTTGCAACAGTGCCAGGGTGCGCAGCGCGTCGGCTGGCAGCTCATCGTCCTGAGCTTTATGGCCCTCAACGATCAGCACCATTTCGCCTTTGCGACGGTTTTCATCCTCTTTCACCCATGCCAGCAGTTCACCGACCGGTGCGCCGTGAATGGTTTCCCAGGTTTTGGTCAGCTCGCGGGCCAGCACCACATAGCGCGCCTCGCCCCACACCGCGACCATATCTTCCAGGCTATCGAGAAGACGATGGGTGGATTCATAGAAAATCAGGGTCCGTGGTTCCGTTTCGATAGCCTTCATCGCATCGCGGCGGCCTTTTGATTTCGCCGGCAAAAAGCCTTCGTAGCAGAAACGGTCAGACGGCAGCCCCGCGGCGCTCAGTGCGGCAATCGCCGCACAAGGGCCCGGCAGCGGTACCACGCGAATACCCGCTTCGCGACAGGTACGCACCAGATGGTAGCCCGGATCGTTAATCAGCGGCGTTCCGGCATCGGAAACCAGCGCGATGTTCAGCCCCTCTTTGAGCTTATCCACCAGCATTTGCGCTTTTTGTTGCTCATTGTGATCGTGCAGAGCAAACATCCGGGCGTTAATCGCGAAGTGTTGCAGCAATAAACCGGTATGACGAGTGTCTTCAGCCGCAATTAAATCAACAGCTTGCAATACTTCGAGCGCTCGTTGGGTAATATCAGCCAAATTTCCGATAGGAGTAGGTACAATAAAGAGTTGGCCTTGAGAATTATCCGCCGATTCGTGTTGTTTCATTGTTTAGTCCGTATTGCCGATTTAATATTGAGCATTGCGTAAAAAATATCACTGGATACAGTATGGTACCCTCAACATTTTCTCGTATGAAAGCCGCGCGCTGTCTGCCTGTTATCCTGGCTGCGCTGATTTTCGCAGGCTGCGGAACCCAGGCTCCCGATCAGAGTGCCGCCCAACTTCAGGGCGCGACGCAGGCTGACTCCGGCTTTTATCTGCAACAGATGCAGCAAAGCACGGATGATAGCAAGACCAACTGGCAATTACTCGCCATTCGTGCACTGCTGAAAGAAGGAAAGAGCCAGCAGGCGCTGGAATTGTACAACCAGCTGCCGCAGGAACTTAACGCAGCCCAACGTCAGGAGCAGTCGCTGCTGGCTGTTGAAGTGAAGCTAGCGCAGAAAGATTTTGCCGGTGCGCAGGCGCTACTGCAAAAGCTGAAAGCCGATGACTTCGACAGCGCGCTGCAGGCGCGTTTCTGGCAAGACACCATCTCCGCCGAGCAGGGTAAACCGTCGCTGACGTTGCTGCGAGCGTTAATCGCTCAGGCTCCGCTGCTGACCACCCAGCCAGAAAAACAGCAAAATAGCGATGCCACCTGGCAGGTACTCTCCTCCATGACCCAAGCGCAGGCAAACGCGCTGGTGATCAATGCGGATGAGAATGAGCTACAAGGCTGGCTGGATCTGCAGCGCGTGTGGTTCGATAACCGCAACGATCCTGACATGATGAAAGCCGGGATCAAAGATTGGCAGACCCGCTATCCGCAAAACCCGGGGGCGAAAGTGTTGCCGTCGCAGCTGGCCAACGTGCAGAGCTTTAAACCGGCTTCGGTCAATAAAATCGCCCTGCTGCTGCCATTAAGCGGCCAGGCGTCGGTCTTTGGCCGCACCATTCAAAAAGGCTTTGAAGCGGCGAAGAACGGCATCACGCCGGTCAGCGGCAGCGCGGTGCCAGAACAGGTTGCGCAGGCAGCCTCCACGGATGTCGTCAGCCCTTCGCAGGCTGAAGTTACCGATCTGACCAGCCCGCAGACCCAGGCTCCGGTTCAGGCTCCTGCTTCCGCAGCGCCGGTTCAGGCCGCAACCTCCGCGCAGCCAGAAACCACACCTGCACCAGCACCGGTCACACAGCCGCAGGCAGTCGCCAGCGTCGCAGCGAATCCATCGGCTGAGCTGAAAATTTATGACACCTCCACCCAGCCGCTGAACCAGATTCTGGCGCAGGCGCAGCAGGATGGCGTCAGCCTGGTGGTCGGCCCGCTGCTGAAAAATAACGTCGATGAGCTGCTAAAAAGCAACACCTCGCTGAACGTACTGGCGCTTAATCAGCCGGAAGCCGTGAGCAATCACGCTAACATCTGCTACTTCGCGCTCTCGCCAGAAGATGAAGCCCGGGATGCCGCGCGTCATATCCACGAACAGGGCAAACAATCCCCGCTGCTGCTGGTGCCGCGTAATACCCTCGGCGATCGCGTCACTCAGGCCTTTGCCGATGAGTGGCAAAAGCTGGGCGGCGGCACGGTGCTGCAGCAGAAATTCGGTTCACTGTCTGAACTGCGCGGCGGCGTAAACGGCGGCTCCGGCATTGCGCTGTCGGGAACACCGGTTATCTCCGCACAGTCGCAGCCGCAGGGTGTGACCATCGGCGGCCTGACTATCCCACCAGCACCAACCGATGCGCAGATTAGCGGCAGCGGTAAAGTTGATGCCGCTTATATTCTGGCAACGCCGGAAGAGATTGCGTTTATCAAACCAATGATTGCGATGCGTAACGGCAGCCAGAGCGGCTCCCTACTTTACGCAAGCTCACGCAGTGCCCAGGGTACCTCCGGCCCAGACTTCCGTCTGGAGATGGAAGGTCTACAATACAGTGAAATTCCAATGCTGGCGGGCAGTAATCCTGCGCTGATGCAGCAGGCGCTGAGCGCGGTCAACAATGACTACTCGCTGGCGCGTCTATATGCGATGGGCGTTGATGCCTGGGCGCTGGCCAACCATTTTGCCCAGATGCGCGGCATGCCGGGCTTCGAGCTTAATGGCAACACCGGCGATCTCAGCGCCAACCCAGACTGCGTGATTAACAGGAAGTTATCATGGCTCAAATACCAGCACGGACAGGTGGTCCCCGCCAGTTAACCACTAAACAGGTCGGTGATGCCGTGGAGCTCCACGCGCGTCACTGGCTGGAAAAGCAGGGATTGAAGTTTATCGCCGCCAACGTGCATGAGCGCAGCGGCGAGATAGATCTGATTATGCGGGACGGTACGGTGACGGTATTTGTCGAAGTCCGTTTTCGCGCCTCGGCGGCATACGGCGGCGCAGCCGCCAGTGTGACCCGGAGCAAACAACATAAATTATTACAGACTGCCCGCTTGTGGCTTGCCCGGCACAATGGGAGTTTTGATACTGTGGATTGCCGTTTCGATGTGTTAGCCTTCACGGGCAATGAGATCGAATGGCTCCAGAACGCTTTTAGCTAACAGAATGTAAAGGGATATCGTGCTCGAAAGAATCAAAGTGTGCTTCACCGAAAGCATTCAAACCCAAATCGCCGCGGCGGAAGCGCTCCCGGACGCTATCTCCCGAGCAGCGATGACCCTGGTACAGTCACTGCTTAACGGCAACAAAATTCTCTGTTGTGGTAACGGTTCGTCCGCAGCCAACGCACAGCATTTTGCTGCCTGCATGATTAACCGCTTCGAAACCGAGCGCCCTGGTTTACCGGCGATTGCACTTAATAGTGATAATGTGGTCTTAACCGCGATAGCGAACGATCGCTTACACGATGAGATTTACGCCAAGCAGGTGCGCGCGCTGGGTCACGCCGGTGATGTGCTGCTGGCCATCTCAACGCGGGGCAACAGTCGCGATATCGTCAAAGCGGTCGAAGCCGCCGTGACCCGTGATATGACCATCGTCGCCCTCACCGGCTATGACGGTGGTGAACTGGCGGGCCTGCTCGGGCAACAGGATGTCGAAATTCGTATTCCTTCGCACCGCAGCGCGCGTATCCAGGAGATGCACATGCTCACGGTTAACTGCCTATGCGATCTGATTGATAACACTCTTTTCCCACACCAGGACGACTAAGGAGAATAAATGAAGGTAATTTCGACCCTCGCAGTCCTTATTTCCGCATTGCTGCTTCAAGGATGTATTGCAGCGGCCGTTGTCGGCACGGCCGCAGTCGGCACCAAAGCCGCCACTGACCCGCGTACCGTGGGAACTCAGGTAGATGACAGCACGCTGGAAGTTCGCGTAAACAGCGCCCTGTCGAAAGATGCACAGATTAAGAAAGAGGCCCGTATTAACGTGACCGCGTATCAGGGCAAAGTCCTGCTGACCGGTCAAGCGCCGGATCTTAGCCTCGCCGCTCGTGCGAAGCAGATAGCCGTCGGCGTTGATGGTACGACTGAAGTCTTCAATGAAGTTCGTCAGGGCCAGCCAATTAGCCTTGGTACATCGTCCTCCGATACGTGGATTACCACCAAAGTTCGCTCTCAGCTGCTGACGACCGACCAGGTGAAATCCTCAAACGTGAAGGTCACGACGGAGAACGGCGAAGTTTTCCTGATGGGTCTGGTCACCGACCGTGAAGGTAAAGCCGCAGCCGACATCGCCAGCCGTGTGAGCGGTGTTAAGCGCGTCACCACCGCGTTTACCTACATTCAGTAATCATGCTGCCCGGCAGATTCACTGCCGGGCCATTTCTCTAAGCTGGCTCGAGGACAGTATCGTCACCGGTGCGCTTGCCGGATGCTTCGCCATTCTCAGCATCGCTTTCGCTACATCTTCCGCTTGAATCGACTTCAAGTTCCCCGGCAACAGGCTAAACAGCGGGGCCAGCAGCTGCTCATTGAGTCGCGGCAAACGTCGTTCGCCCAGCAGCATAGAAGGACGCGCCAGCGTCAACTTCGTCCAGCCTTGCGCGATCAGCGCCGCCTCCGCTTGCCCTTTGACACGATTATAAAAGAACGGCGATTGGCTATTCGCCCCCATCGCGCTGACCATCAGCATCTGCTGCGCGCCGAGACGTAAGCCGGTTAATCCGGTTTCCACCACCAGATCGTAGTCGACGTGAGTGAACGCTGACTTCGAGCCCGCCTCGCTCTGCGTGGTGCCCAAACAGCAAAACACGGTATCAATCGACACGTTGACCTGCGCCAGCGCCTCACGCAGGTCCGGGTTATGGGGATTGCCGATACCAAAAGCATGCTCCAGCGGGTAACGAGTTGGGGCAATGATCGACTCAACCTGCGCCTCGCGGCGCAGCATGTTAAGTAAGTGCCCACCAACCAGACCGGTGGCGCCGGTAATCAGTACATGGTGCATGAGGGTCTCCGTATTTCCCTGGCGTCACTGCGCCCGGTTAAATCCCCGGGCTGACTCTTTCGTAGGTCGGATAAGGCGTCTACGCCGCCATCCGACTAAAGGCCGCACAATACCCGCGTAGGTCGGATAAGGCGTTTACGCCGCCATCCGACTAAAGGCCGCACAATACCCGCGTAGGTCGGATAAGGCGTCTACGCCGCCATCCGACTAAAGGCCGCGCAATACCCGCGTAGGTCGGATAAGGCGTTTACGCCGCCATCCGACAAAGGCCGCACAATATCCGCGTAGGTCGGATAAGGCGTCCACGCCGCCATCCGACAAAGGCCGCACAATACCCGCCAGGAGTCAGATCAACTTATCCACTACGTTTGTGCCGATACAAACCAATCAACTTATAAGCGGCAGGAATAATAAACAACGATAGCAGCGGCGCGGTGATCATGCCGCCAATCATCGGCGCGGCAATACGGCTCATCACTTCCGAACCCGCTCCGGTTCCCCATAGAATAGGCAACAGACCGGCAATAATCACGGCGACGGTCATCGCCTTCGGTCGGACACGCAGTACCGCACCATGATACAACGCCTCATCCAACCGTTGCTCGCTAAAGGTTTGCCGGTCTTGTAGCTGCGGATCGGCCTCAATGGCATGACGAAGATACATCAACATCACCACGCCAAACTCTGCCGCAACCCCGGCCAGCGCAATAAACCCGGTTCCCGTTGCCACCGACATATGGAAACCCTGCCAGTAGAGGAACCAGATTCCCCCGACCAGCGCAAACGGCAGGCTCATTAAAATCAGCAGCGCCTCTTCCACCCGACGGAAAGCCAGATACAGCAAGATGAAGATAATCATTACCGTCATCGGCACCATCAGCTTGAGCTTCTTATTCGCATGTTCCAGCAGTTCAAACTGACCGGAGAACGCCACGCTGGTGCCAGGTTTTAACGTAACATTACTGCTGATTGCCGCCTGCAGGTCACGCACCACCGAAACCATATCGCGGTCGCGGGCATCGATATAAATCCAGCTCGCCGGACGGGCATTTTCGGTTTTCAGCATCGTCGGGCCAGAAACCACTTTCACCTGTGCCACATCGCCCAGCGTAATTTGCTGCTTGCCAGGCGTCAGAATCGGCAGTTGGCGCAGCGCCGTAGGACCGTCGCGGAACCCCTGCGGATAGCGGATATTAATCGGGTATCGCGCCACGCCCTCCACGGTTTCCCCAATCGTTGCGCCACCAATGGCGGATGAGACAAACAGCTGCACATCACCCACGGTCATCCCGTAGCGCGCGGCTTTTTGTCGGTCGATATCCACATCAATATAGCGCCCACCTTCCAGCCGTTCAGCCAGCGCCGAAACCACCCCTGGAACCGTTTTCGCCACCGTTTCAATATGCTGCGCGGCATCATCAATATCGGCCAGCGAAGTGCCCGATACCTTAATACCAATGGGACTTTTAATCCCGGTGGAGAGCATATCGATACGGTTACGGATTGGCGGCACCCACAGGTTTGCCAACCCCGGCAGACGGACGGTGGCATCAAGTTCGTCGATAATTTTGTCGAGCGTCATTCCCGGACGCCACTGATCCTGAGGCTTAAGCTGGATCGTGGTTTCAATCATCTCCAGCGGTGCAGAGTCGGTTGCCGTCTCCGCCTTGCCGGACTTGCCGAATACCGAGGCCACTTCCGGCACCGTTTTAATCAGCTTATCGGTTTGTTGTAGCAACACCGCCGCCTGCCCCGGTGAAATACCCGGCAGCGTCGATGGCATATACAGCAGGTCGCCTTCGTTGATTTTCGGCAAAAATTCACCGCCCACTTTGCTGAGCGGCCACAGCACGGTAAACATCGACAGCAGCGCCACCAGCAGCGTCAGCTTCGGCCAACGCAGTACTTTCAGCAGCAGCGGGTGGTAAATCGCAATCAGAAAACGGTTCAGCGGATTACTCGCTTCCGCCGGGATTTTCCCTTTGATCCAAAAGCCCATCAGAATTGGGATCACCACGATCGCCAGCGCCGCCGCTCCTGCCATGGCGTAGGTTTTAGTAAAGGCCAGCGGACCAAACAAACGCCCTTCCTGCCCTTCAAGGGTGAAGATCGGGATAAACGACAGGGTGATAATCAGCAGGCTGATAAACAGCGCCGGCCCCACTTCCACCGCGGCATCGGTTATCTCCCGCCAGCGGGTGCCGTTGTCCATCGGCTGTCCGGGATGCGCATCCTGCCAGTGTTCCAGCCGCTTGTGGGCGTTTTCGATCATGACGATCGCCGCATCTACCATCGCTCCTACGGCGATGGCGATCCCACCCAGCGACATAATGTTGGCATTCAATCCCTGGAAATGCATGACGATAAAGGCAATGCACAGCCCTAGCGGCAGCGAGACAATCGCTACCAGCGCCGAGCGCAGGTGCCAGAGGAACAGCGCGCAGACCACCGCTACCACGATGAATTCTTCAATCAGCTTCGAGCGCAGATTGTCGATAGCCCGGTCAATAAGCTGGCTGCGGTCGTAGGTGGTCACCACCTCAACGCCCGGCGGCAGGCTTTTTTGCAGCGATGCCAGCTTTTCTTTGACCGCCGTAATCACTTCACGGGCATTTTTACCGGAACGCAGCAAGACCACGCCGCCGGCCACTTCGCCCTCACCGTTAAACTCGGCAATCCCACGGCGCATTTCCGGGCCAATCTGCACCCGAGCCACGTCCTTCAGGTAGACCGGCACGCCGTTCTCTCCGGCCTTCAGGACGATATGGTTAAAATCTTCCAGACTTTTGAGATAGCCGGTGGCGCGGACCATGTATTCCGCTTCGGCAATCTCAACCGAAGAACCGCCCGCTTCCTGATTAGACGACGCCAGCGCCTGTTTGACTTCACCCAAGCTGATGCCGTACTGGGCGAGCTTCATCGGGTCAACCTGCACCTGATACTGCTTCACCACGCCGCCCACCGAGGCCACTTCCGCCACGTTGGGGATCGTTTTTAGCTCATATTTGAGGAACCAGTCCTGCAATGAGCGCAGCTGTGAAAGATCATGTTTGCCGCTTTTATCCACCAGCGCATATTCAAAAATCCAGCCCACCCCGGTGGCGTCAGGGCCGATTTCCGAACTGACGCCCTGCGGCAGCTTGCCCTGCACCTGGTTTAAGTACTCTAGCACACGCGAGCGCGCCCAGTACAGATCGGTACCGTCTTCAAAAATGACGTACACATAGGAGTCGCCAAACTGCGAGAATCCGCGCACCGTTTTGGCACCCGGCACTGAGAGCATGGTGGTAGTCAGCGGATAAGTGACCTGATTTTCAACAATCTGCGGCGCCTGACCCGGATAACTGGTTTTGACGATCACCTGCACATCGGAGAGGTCCGGTAGTGCATCGACCGGCGTATTCACAATCGTCCAGCCGCCCCACAGGCTCAGAAACAGCACGCCCATCATCACCAGAAATCGGTTGGCGACCGAGCGCCGGATAATCCATTCAATCATCGCCGTCTCCTTAATGCCCGGCATGGGCATCGGCGGTATGCCGCATCCGGTCCAATGCGCCGCTAATATTGGCTTCAGAATCAATCAGGAACAGGCCGTTAACCACGATGGACTCTCCCACCGAAAGACCGGCAGCAATACCCGTCTTATCGCCGGACTCGTGTAGCACCTGTATTTTCTTCGGTACAAACTCGCCGTTGCTATCCACCGTAATCACCCGCTGTTCATCCCCGGTGTCAATCACCGCCTGTGACGGGATCAGCAGCATTTCGTCGCTCAGCGCGTTGAGCTTCAGGTAAGCGTTCATCCCGGGCTTTAGCAACTCGTCGGGGTTATTGACCTGTAGGCGCACCTGTAGCGTGCGGGTGGCCGGATCGACGCTCGGCAGAATAGACGTTTTCTGGATCGGGAAAGATTTGCCCGGATAGGCCGGAATAGAGACCGTAAATTGAGAGGAATCCTTGAGCAGCCAGGCAATCGACTCCGGCACTGCCGCGCTGATCCACACCGGATCCATGCCCTGGATTTGCGCCACCACGTTGTCTTTGGCGATATTCATTCCACTTTTCAGGCTGAACGCGGTCAGCACGCCGTCAATCGGCGCGGTGAGGGTAAACTGCGTCTGCACGCGGCGCGTGGTGCGCATCCGCTGGATATCCGCTTCCGGCATCCCAGCCAGCCGCAGACGTTCCAGTACGCCTTCTAGCTGAGTTGTCGTGCCGCCGGTGCTGGCAAGCAGCAGGTATTCACTCTGCGCTTCAACCCATGATGGGATCGTCACCGCGACCAGCGGCGTGCCTTTATGGACTTTGTCGCCAACCGTCAGCGGGTAGACTTTTTCGATAAAGCCTTCTGCCCGCGCCTGGACAATCACAAACTGGTATTCGTTATAGCTGACGTTCGCCGGAAGGGTCAGGGCGTAGTCGAGCCGCCCCTTGCTCACCTTTGCAGTACGCAGCCCCAGATTGTGCACCTGCGTCGGGTCAATGCGCACACCGCTCGACTGCGCATCGCCGCCTTCATCGGCGTATTTCGCCACCAGATCCATATCCATAAACGGCGATTTACCGGGCTTTTCAAAGCGCACATCCGGCTTCATCGGATCGTACCAGTACAGCACCTTGCGTTCGGTCGGCGCAGATTCAGCCTGTGCTGAGGGTGCAATAAAGTGGCTAATGGCGGCCGTCGACAGCCCGCCAATCATCAGGCTGCCGACAATCGCGGCCGTATATTTTAGTTTGGCTGTCGTCATGGTGATTACAGCGCCTTGATGTCCTGAAGAAGGGACAGGTTGCCCTGCTGCACGAAGCTGAAATTAACTTTCTCACCTTCTTTAAGCTGCTTGATTGCCTCAGTTGGCGCATCGAACGTAAAGCGCATAGTCATCGCGGGCCAGCCAATCGCCGGGATGGCTTCATGGGCGATGGTGATTTTCTTCGCATCCATATCGACAAGTTTTACGACGCCCGTGCCTTGAATCACTTCCGCTTTCACACTCATGTCCATCATCTGGCCATGACTGTCATGCTGCATTTCTGCGGACTGTACGTTCAGCGTCAGCATCATAAAAGCGCCGCCCATCAGAGTGATAAATTTACGCATATCTCAAGACTCCTGAATAAAAGTTAGGCTTTCCAGCCGCCGCCAAGGGCGCTGAACAGATTGATTTCGTTAACCTGCTGGGAATAAATCAGATCGAGGATCGCTTGCCGGGTAGCAAACAGTGAACGCTCGGCGTCCAGCACTTCGATATAGCTCACCGCCCCGCTGGTATACAGCGCGCGAGCACGTTGCAAGGTTATCTGCAGCGACGCCAAATAACGCTGCTGCGCCACCAGCTGTGCCTGAATGCTGTCGCGCAGCGAGAGCGTGTCGGCAACCGTTTTAAACGCCGCCTGAATTTTTTGTTCGTAGTTCACCACCGCCTGGCGCTGCTTCACGTTCGCCATCGCGAGGTTGGCTTCGTTACGTCCGGCGTTAAAAATCGGCAGGTCAATCTTCGGCACAAAATTCCACATACCGCTGGCTGCGTTAAACAGGCTGGAGAGCGTCGAACTACTGGTCGAGACGCCGCTGGTCAGGGTAATCGATGGGAAGAATGCCGCTCGCGCCACGCCGATATTGGCATCCGCCGCGCGGAGTTGATGCTCGGCCTCCATGATGTCCGGACGCTGAAGCAGAATGGTGGACGGCAGATTGGCTGGCAGCGGCAGCGGGTTGACCGACTCGGCCGACTGCGTGGAGTCTGCAATCGTTGTGTTATAGACGCCCAGTAGCTGCTGGAGCGTATGGTTGGCCTGCGCCAGCTCGCCTTCCCGCTGGGCGATATCGGCGCGGGTGCTTTCAATCACCCCACGCGCCTGTTCCAGCGCCAGCACGTTGGTGCTGCCAGTGACCAGCTGCTGTTCCACAAAGGCGTAGGATTGCTGATAGTTTTGTAGAGTCTCTTTGGCAATCGCCAGCTGCGCGGTCAGCCGACGCTGGTTGAAGTACGCCTGAGAGACGTTGGTCACGACGACGATTTGCGCCGCACGTTGCGCCGCCTGGCTGGCGAAGAAATTCTGCCTGTCCGCCTCGCTCATATTTTTCAGCTTGCCGAAAAAGTCGAGTTCATAGCTAAGATTCAGCCCCACTTCGTAGCTTTTGCTGGTGGATTGTTGCCCCTGAAGATCCCCTTTGTAGTTTGCGCCAGAGCTGCCATTAGCCTGCGGATAACGCCCGGCATCGGTCACGTTATACTGCGCACGCGCGGCTTCCACGTTCAGCACCGCCATGCACAAATCGCGGTTGTTTCGCAGCGCAACGTCAATTAACCGCTTCGCCTGCGGGTCGGCGAAAAAGGTTTGCCAGCCTGTTTCCTGCCATTGGCTACCGGTAGGTACCAGTGCGCCATGGGAAAGCGAAAACTGCTCCGGGACCACCTTTTCAGGCGGCTGATAGTCTGGCGCCAGCGAGGTGCAGCCAGCCAAAACAAACGCCATCATCAGCGTCAGTGGTTTTAGATTAAACATGTCACGTCCTGTTCAGCCGAATCAAAAGGGGCTGGTAATGTGCATACCTTACGGGAGTGACTCTGTTTGCTCGGTGACAGGATAATGACAAAGTTGTCATTTAAGGCGCAGAGGGAAATTCGGCTGTGATCGCGTTGGCGAAAAATAGCGCTAATAAAAGACCCGGCTTTATTTCATCGGTAAAAAGACGATTATTTAATTCCAAATATTCGACGCCATCACACTCTATGATGAAAATAATAATCGGCTCACACTTTCACGACCATTCTGGTCGATAAAAGAAGAAAATAAAAAATACAAAAACCAATAATTTCATGCAGATAAAAATAATCCGTTAATTACAGCCTATTTTTACTGTGAAACTCGCCACACAACGGCACAATATCTACGTCGTGCCAATATTAAAACATTGTTTCACCCTAAGCCCCCTTCTATCATCATTTTGCTTCACCTTTTCACCCATCCTTACCTCTGTTCAGGGATAGATAGTCTCGCCCGTCAACCGGAGTCAAAAATGAAATTTAAAACTAAAGCGCTAGGTCTGGCCCTGTTATTCACCCTTTCCCCCCATGCCTTCAGTGAACAACTCGACGTCTGGATCCGCGCCAGCAATGATTCAAAAGTTATCTATCAAAAGCTCGCCGACCAGTTCCAGAAGGAGACTGGGATATCGATAAAGTACTTTAATGCCGTCACTGACTTTGACCAACGCCTGGCGCGAGCAGCCACCGGCGGCGCGTTGCCCGACGTGGTGTTTAACGACGCGATTATCGTCGGCCAAATGGTCCAGCTGGGCATCGTAGATGAAATTAAACCCAGCGATCTAAAGGGCGGCGGCGATGTGTATGACGCGGCATGGAAATCCACCCAGCAGCCGGATGGCAAATACTACGGCGTACCTACCTCGGCGCATACTTACGCGCTGTTTATCCGCCAGGACTGGCTTAACAAACTGAACCTGAAAGCGCCAACCAACTGGGATGAACTGAAAAAGGTGGCCCAGGCATTCACCCACGACGATCCTGACGGCAACGGCAAAAAAGATACCTACGGCTTTACCATGCCACTGGCCACCACCCGTGGCTACGCCAGTTCGTTCTCCTCATCTTATCTTTGGCAGGCGGGCGGCAACTATTTAGTCGCCACCCAACCGGGGAAATTCAAGGCGGCGCTGGACAGTAAAGAGATCGCCAGCGCGATGGCATTTATGCGCACAATGGTGTGCGAAGGGCTGGCACAGCCTGGAGCCATTAACCACACCACCGCCGATGCCAACACCTCATTCCGCTCCGGCCAGACCGGGATGTACTCTTCCGGCCCGTACCATATCGCCCTGTTCGATAAAGATCCGGGCAAGCAAACCTACACCGTCGTGCCACCGCCTGCTGGCCCTGGTGGCGCTATTTCGATGGCGGAAGGCACCACTGCGTTCCTGATGAAAACCAGCCCGCGTAAAGCGGCGGCGAAGAAATTCCTTGAGTTTCTGATCTCACCGGAAGGACAGAAGATCGGTATGGCAGTGGATAGCACCTCGATGCCTATCGTCCGTCTGCCTATCAATAAGACGCTGAACATCAAGGATTATCACGACGATCCGCGCTGGGAAGTGTTCGCGGAAACCTATGCCAAAGAGGGACGCTATATGCCGCAGATCCCAAACTGGATCCCGGTGCGTCAGATTACCGCCGATGGCTTTAACAAAATTTACGCCAGCTGCGATGGCGATATTCCCGCAGTACTCAAAGAAATAAACGACAAGGTGAACGAAGAGCTAAAACGGCAGAATGCCTGGGCTGAGTAAGACTCAACCATGAGCCTGCGCCAGCCGCAGGCTCTTCCCTCGTCTTGCTATCGCCCCGCGCTCCTTTAGAATGGCCTCATCACACAGTGGCGATGGAGGGCGCGTGAAAATACTGGTTGTCGAAGACGAGGTCAAAACAGGTGAATACCTGAGTAAAGGGCTGACGGAAGCGGGCTTTGTGGTGGATCACACCGACAACGGCCTCAACGGCTATCATCTGGCAATGACCGCTGATTACGACCTTATCGTGCTGGATATTATGCTGCCGGACGTGAACGGTTGGGATATCGTCCGCATGCTGCGCGCCGCCAACAAAGGGATGCCGATCCTGCTGCTGACCGCACTGGGCACCATTGAGCATCGGGTAAAGGGGCTGGAACTCGGCGCCGATGACTATCTGGTGAAGCCGTTTGCCTTTGCCGAGCTGCTGGCCCGCGTTAGAACTCTGCTACGTCGCGGCGCTTCTGTCATTGTCGAAAGCCAGTTTCAGGTGGCCGATCTCACCCTCGATCTGGTTTCCCGCAAGGTCACACGCGGCGATTCCCGCATCACCTTGACCAGTAAAGAATTTACGCTGCTGGAGTTTTTCCTGCGCCATCAGGGAGAAGTGCTGCCGCGATCGCTCATCGCTTCGCAGGTGTGGGATATGAATTTCGATAGCGATACCAACGCCATCGACGTCGCCATTAAGCGCCTGCGCGCGAAAATTGATAACGATTTTTCACCCAAGCTGATTCAGACCGTGCGCGGCGTCGGCTATGTACTCGAGGTGCGCGATGAAGGTTAATCTGCGTCGCCGCCCGTTTTCACTGGCGACCCGCCTGACCTTTTTTATCAGCCTCGCCACCATCATTGCCTTTGCCGCCTTCACCGGCATGATGCTGCATTCGGTCGAGAAACACTTCGCCGAGCAGGACGTGAGTGACCTCAAGCAGGTTAACGCTACGCTCAGTTCATTGCTGACCGCACCGGATACTTCTGAAGCCGAGAAAATCAGCAACATCAACAACGCGCTGGCCAGCTATCGTAATATTGCCGTGCTGCTGCGCACGCCTGATAACCCGCAGCTTTATCGTTCACCTAACGGGCCTGATTTATCGCCGATTTTTGCTTCTGCCCAGTTTGATCAGGAGCTAAAAACCCAGCGCATGTTCCGCTGGGAAGGCGGCAGTATGCCGCCGATGCCGGGACATGAAGCCAGCGCCAGGCCAACGACCACTTACCGGGTCATCGCCTCAACGTTCCATGACAACGAACGCACCTACACGCTGCTCATCGCGCTGTCGATAGACTTTCATCTGCACTATCTCGATGAGCTAAAACGCAATCTGATGATGATCGCCGCCGTCATTAGTCTGTTGATTATCGGGATCGTGCTGATCGCCGTGCGTAAAGGCCACCAGCCGCTACGCGACGTGAGTATGGAGATCAAAAATATCACCTCGGATAATCTCGATGTGCGGCTTGAACCGGATCGTGTGCCGATTGAGCTGGAACAACTGGTGATATCCTTCAACCAGATGATCGGCCGGATCGAAGATGTATTCCGCCGTCAGGCCAACTTCTCCGCCGATATCGCCCACGAGATCCGCACGCCGATCACCAATCTGGTGACGCAAACTGAAATCGCCCTAAGCCAGCCGCGCACGGTTAAAGAGCTGGAAGACGTGCTCTATTCAAGCCTCGAAGAGTACAACCGGATGGCGAAGATGGTGAGCGATATGCTGTTTCTGGCACAGGCCGATGAAAACCTGCTGATCCCGGAACGCATGCCGTTAGATCTACAGACCGAAACGATCAAGGTATTTGAATTCTTTGAGGCCTGGGCCGAGGAGCGCGAGGTCAAGCTGCGCTTTGTCGGGCAGCCGTCGCTGATTGAAGGCGATCCGCTAATGATCCGTCGCGTTATCAATAATCTGCTGTCGAATGCTATCCGTTATACGCCGCGCGGCATGTCGGTGACCGTGCAGGTCAGCTTGCAGGATGACAGTATTATCTATCGCGTGGAGAATCCGGGAACGCCAATCCCCGCCGAGCATTTACCGCGCCTGTTCGATCGTTTCTATCGGGTCGATCCTTCGCGGCAGCGTAAAGGGGAAAACAGCGGTATTGGGCTGGCGATCGTCAAATCGATCGTGCGGGCGCACGGCGGTAAAATCGGCGTGACGTCGGATACCGTCGCCACGTGCTTTACGATTGCCCTGCCCAGGATGGGCGGTTAGTCACGCAGCCAGTGGAGCTTCTTACCAAAGCCTAACGTGTTGTCGGTGAACTTCAGTTCGTCCAGCCGCAGCTCCCAAACCGGGGCGGGGAGCATGCGGGCAACCTGGAACCGGCGAACGTAAAGCGCTCGTTTTTCGGCGGCCTCATCCCCTTCCAGCAGGCGAATTTCACCTTTGAACTGCACGCCACGAATGAGTGCCACCGTTTTCGGCTGGCCGTTGACGGTGCCAGCTACCGGCGCCTGCCTGCCGGTCATCTTCCCGTGACGGGTGGTCTCTTCGCTGAGTAAATAGAAGGCGACACGCTGCGGGTCATAGACGTAAAACGCGCTGGCGCACCACATCTCGCCCTCATTGGCCACGCACCAGCTCACTACGTGTTGTTTTGCTAGCCAGCGGTTAATGGCAGCGAGCGTTTCCATCTGTTCTCTCCGTTATGCTATGGTGCGTCCATCTTTGCAGACAGGTTGGCACACGTGCGTTGGTTTCTTTATCTCGTCCGGACCGAGGACAATAAATTGTACACCGGTATCACCACCGATGTTGAACGGCGATTCCACCAGCATCAAAGCGGTAAAGGGGCAAAAGCGCTACGCGGTAAAGGTGAGCTGAAGCTGGCATTTTACGGTGCAGTCGGCGAGCACTCGCTGGCGCTGCGCCTCGAGTATCGCATCAAGCAGCTGACGAAGCGCCAGAAAGAGCGCCTCGTCGCAGGTGACGGTTCATTTGAAACGTTACTGGACAGCCTTAAAATCGGTTGAAGTGGTCCGAATACTCCACCAAACCATGAACCCCTTTCAGCGCATCATCCGCCAGAGGGTGGACCATAAACGCCTCTTCGGTACCCGGCCAGCGGCAGCGTAAATCGTACTGCGCGGCGCGTTCAAAACCAAAACGACCATACAGCGCCGGGTCGCCCAGAGTAACGACCGCCGCGTAGCCAAACTCGTTAAGCGAGTCCAGCCCTTCGTAGATCATCTGCCGCGCCAGACCCTGTCCACGGTACTCTTCATCAACCGCCACGGGCGCCAGACCAACCCACTGTAGCTCTTCACCTTCAACGCTAACCGGGCTAAAGGCAACGTAGCCGACGACATGGCCTTCATCGTCCGTAGCCACCAGTCCCAACGTAATCAGGCCGTCTTCACGCAGATCGCGTACCAGACTGGCTTCGCCATCACCGTTGAATGCGCGACGCAGCAGCGCGTCGATTCCCGGGGCATCAATTCCAATTTCTACTCGAATCAGCATGGCTCACCTACCGATGTATGTTTAGTTTCTGATGGTGATTTTAGGCCAGCTTCGACAAAATCGGCCAGCTGCATCAGCATCACGCGCAGTGCTTTTGGCATCTGCTCAAGCTCAATGGCATCCATCAGGTTTTTGACATAGAGACCCAGCTCCGTATCCCCTTCAATCACCAGCCGACGCTGGAAGAAGAGCGTATCCGGGTCCTGTTTACGCGCAGCGATCATCAGTAAGTCGCTGGCATCCGCGCTGAAGCTGACATCCGCCTGGGCGGTATCGCTTACAATTAAGCGTTCGTTCTGTACCGAGGTAAACCATTTGAGGCCGATATCGCGAACCTCAATGCTCAGCCAGCGGCCGTCGAGAAAATCCAGTTCACCGTCATTGAGCGCCTGGCGGAACTGCCAGCTTAACACCTGTTGCAGAACCTGGCGTTTAAGGGCGAACGGCGTAAATTTCACCGGGACGCTCATCAAAGTTGGCGCTACATGGACCAGACGTGAACGCAGTTTATCCAACACAAGCTTTACTCCCTGAATGCAATAGTTCCGTTATTTTGCCATATCAGATAAACGACATAGCGGCGTAAATCAACAATTATGTCGTGAGGCAGAGGGATTATTGGCGTCATCAATACGCTTTTGTCTGCCTCAAATCAAAAATGATTAGCGATAGGTTAACTAAAATCCCTAATCATTAACAATAATGCGCCCCTGCTGGGCCGCGAACTCAGGAAGAATTATGGAGTTGCTCTGCCCTGCCGGAAACCTTCCGGCGCTTAAGGCGGCTATCGAAAACGGTGCCGATGCGGTGTATATCGGGCTGAAGGATGATACCAACGCCCGCCATTTCGCCGGTCTTAACTTCACCGAGAAGAAGCTGCAGGAAGCGGTAAACTTCGTTCACCAGCATAACCGCAAACTGCATATCGCCATCAATACCTTTGCGCACCCTGATGGCTACGTGCGCTGGCAGCGTGCGGTGGATATGGCGGCACAGCTGGGTGCCGATGCGCTGATCCTCGCCGACCTCGCCATGCTTGAGTATGCCGCAGAGCGCTACCCGCATATTGAGCGCCATGTCTCCGTTCAGGCATCGGCGACCAATGAAGAGGCGATTAATTTCTACCATCGCAACTTCGAGGTTGACCGTGTGGTCCTGCCGCGCGTGCTGTCGATTCACCAGGTGAAACAGCTGGCCCGCGTCACCCCGGTACCGCTGGAAGTCTTCGCGTTTGGCAGCCTGTGCATTATGGCCGAAGGCCGCTGCTATCTTTCCTCATACCTGACCGGCGAGTCGCCAAACACCGTCGGTGCCTGTTCGCCTGCACGCTACGTGCGCTGGCAACAAACGCCTCAGGGGCTGGAATCACGTCTTAATGAAGTGCTGATCGACCGCTATCAGGATGGTGAAAACGCCGGTTATCCGACGCTGTGCAAAGGCCGCTATCTCGTCGACGGCGAGCGCTATCACGCACTGGAAGAACCGACCAGCCTCAACACCCTGGAGCTGCTGCCGGAACTACTGGCTGCCAATATCGCCTCGGTGAAAATCGAAGGCCGTCAGCGTAGCCCGGCATATGTCAGCCAGGTGGCGAAAGTCTGGCGTCAGGCGATTGACCGCTGTAAAGCCGACCCGCAAAACTTCGTCCCACAGGCTTCATGGATGGAAGCGCTTGGCTCCATGTCCGAAGGGACTCAGACCACCCTCGGTGCTTATCACCGTAAATGGCAGTAGGAACAGCAATGAAATATTCATTAGGGCCCGTGCTTTACTACTGGCCAAAAGAGACGCTGGAAGATTTTTATCAGCAGGCCGCGACCAGCAGCGCCGATACCATTTATCTGGGCGAAGCGGTGTGCAGCAAACGTCGCGCCACTAAAGTCGGCGACTGGCTGGATATGGCCAAATCCCTCGCGGGCAGCGGCAAGCAGGTGGTGCTCTCCACATTAGCGCTGGTTCAAGCCTCGTCCGAGCTGGGCGAACTCAAGCGCTATGTCGAAAACGGTGATTTCCTGGTAGAAGCCAGCGACCTTGGCGTGGTGAATCTGTGTGCCGAGCGTAAGCTGCCATTCGTGGCCGGCCACGCACTGAACTGCTACAACGCCGTGACCCTGCGTGTACTGCAAAGACAGGGCATGACCCGCTGGTGTATGCCGGTCGAGCTGTCGCGCGACTGGCTGGTGAACCTGCTCAATCAGTGTGAGGAGTTGGGTATTCGCGATAAGTTCGAGGTGGAAGTACTGAGCTACGGTCATCTGCCGCTGGCCTACTCCGCCCGCTGCTTTACCGCACGTTCCGAAGACAAACCGAAAGATGAATGCGAGACCTGCTGCATCAAATACCCTACCGGGCGCAGCATGCTGTCGCAGGAAAATCAGCAGGTGTTTGTGCTTAACGGTATCCAGACCATGAGCGGCTACGTCTATAACCTGGGCAATGAGCTGACCACAATGCACGGACTGGTCGACATGGTGCGCCTGTCGCCGATGGGTAATGAAACCTTCGCGATGCTCGACGCCTTCCGCGCCAACGAAAACGGCACCGTTCCGCTACCGTTGACTGCCAACAGTGATTGTAATGGTTACTGGAAACGTCTGGCTGGACTGGAACTGCAGGCCTGATAATAACCGCTCACTTTGTTAACAACAGTCATCAGTTTTTAATGCATTATTAAAGTTGCAGCTTTTCTGGCCGGGTCTCACCCCGCTGGAAGAAGACCTTCAATCTGATGACTATGCATTGAATCATTCAGGCTTTTCGCCGCGAATAGTGGTCCCGCCTGAAAGACGAAGTGTATATGCTGTAGCAAAGTGAGCCTTTATGACTGACAAAACCGTTGCATTCTCGGTGCTCGACCTCGCGCCGATCCCTCAGGGTTCTTCCGCACGGGAAGCCTTCTCCCATTCACTCGACCTCGCGAAGCTCGCGGAAAAGCGCAGCTACCACCGCTATTGGCTGGCCGAACACCACAACATGACCGGCATCGCCAGCGCGGCCACGTCGGTATTGATTGGCTATCTGGCGGCCAACACCACCACGCTGCGCCTGGGCTCAGGCGGCGTGATGCTGCCCAATCACTCGCCGCTGGTGATTGCCGAACAGTTCGGTACGTTGAATACGCTCTACCCAGGACGCATCGATCTCGGCCTTGGCCGCGCGCCGGGCAGCGATCAGCCAACGATGCGCGCGCTGCGCCGTCATATGGGTGGCGATATTGATAACTTCCCACGCGATGTGGCGGAATTGGTCGATTGGTTCGACGCCCGCGATCCAAATCCGCAGGTGCGTCCGGTGCCGGGTTACGGCGAGAAGATCCCCGTCTGGCTGCTGGGTTCAAGTCTTTACGGTGCACAGCTGGCAGCGCAGCTTGGGCTGCCGTTCGCCTTTGCCTCGCATTTCGCCCCGGATATGTTGTTCCAGGCACTGCATCTCTACCGCACCAACTTTAAGCCGTCGGCGCGTCTGGAAAAACCATACGCCATGGTGTGCATCAATATTATCGCCGCCGACAGTAACCGCGATGCGGAATTCCTCTTCACCTCCATGCAGCAGGCGTTCACTAAACTGCGCCGTGGTGAAACCGGCCAGCTGCCGCCACCGATTGAAGATATGAGTAAATTCTGGTCGCCGTCGGAGAAATACGGCGTCGATCAGGCGTTAGTCATGTCGCTGGTTGGCGATAAAGAGAAAGTGCGTCACGGGCTGGAGTCAGTTCTGCGTGAAACCCAGGTGGATGAGATTATGGTTAACGGCCAGATCTTTGACCATCAGGCGCGTTTACATTCGTTTGATTTGGCGATGGATGTGAAAAAAGGTTTGTTGGGATAGGGCTTTTATCCTGCCAGATGGCGGCTGCGCCTTATCCGGCCTACATATCCTGTAGGCCGGATAAGTGCAGCGCCACCGGGCGCTGCTGTTTACTGATAGACCGGCAGTAAATTAAAGCTCGACAAGAAATGCACCAGTGCGTTACCAACGCCGAACACCAGAATCAGCGCAATCATCGGCTTACCGCCCCAGACGCGGAATTTCGGGCTACCAAAGCGTTTACGGGATTTACGCGCCAGCAGCGCCGGCACGATTGCCGCCCAGATAGTAGCGGCCAGACCCGCGTATCCAATCGCATACAAGAACCCATTCGGCCACAGCAGGCCACCGATAATCGGCGGCAGGAAGGTCAGGATCGCAGTTTTAAAACGACCCAGCGCGGAATCATCAAAACCAAACAGGTCCGCCAGGTAGTCAAACAGGCCCAGCGTCACGCCCAGGAATGAACTCGCCACCGCAAAGTTAGAGAATACCACCAGCAACAGATCCAGACTTCGGCTGTTCAGCACACCGCTCAGCGCCTGCACCAGCACATCGATGTTACCGCCCTTCTGCGCGATGCCGATAAATTCAGGACGCGGGATATTGCCCATCGTTCCCAGCAACCATACGGTGTAGAGCGCCAGCGCCAGCAGCGTTCCGTAAACCAAACATTTCACGATGGTGCGCGGATCTTTGCCGTAGTATTTCATCAGGCTCGGCACGTTACCGTGATAGCCGAAAGACGCCAGACAGAATGGCAGGGTCATCAGCAGGTACGGCGTATACGATGCGTTGCTCTCAGCAACGTTAAACAACGTCGTCGGCGTGACGTGGCCCATCAGGCTGCCGAAGGTCAGGAAGAAGGTAATCACCTTCGCCCCCAGCACGATGGCCGTCATTCGGCTAACCGCTTTGGTGCTTAACCACACCACAAATGCCACCAGTAGCGCAAAGCTAAAGCCTGCGGCGCGCGCTGGGACGTCTAGCGACATTTCCGCAAAGGTATGATGCAGAATCGAGCCGCTGGCCGAGATGTAGGCGTAGGTCAGGATATAGAGCACAAAGGCGATGGAGATGCCGTTAACAATGTTCCAACCTTTGCCCAGCAAATCTTTGGTGATGGTGTCGAAGCTCGAGCCAATTCGATAGTTGAGGTTCGCTTCAAGGATCATCAGCCCCGAGTGCAGCATACAGAACCAGGTAAACACCAGCGCCGCCATTGACCAGAAGAACCACGCACCGGACATCACGACTGGCAGGGAGAACATCCCCGCACCAATGATTGTGCCGCCGATTATCACCACGCCGCCAAGCAGCGAAGGTGACGTTTGGGTGGTGGTTAGTGTCGCCATACAGCCTTTTCTCCAGTGTATTATTTTGCTACTGCATTTCAATGTGCTGCACTGTACCAGTACACGAGTACAAATGAAATAAAAAAAAGCCCCAATCGTTAAGATCGGGGCTGTATCGTTTACTTTACGCTAATAAGCTGTGAGGCTTATGCGTCACCGCCGAAACGACGACGACCGGTAGAGTCATCACGACGTGGGGCTGCACCAGCATCATCACGACGCGGCGCACGGTTACCGCCGTCACGACGTTCGCCGCTGAAACGACGACCATCACCACGACCGCCTTCACGACGCTCACCACTGAAACCACGGCCTTCACCGCGACCTTCGTTACGACGTTCACCACCGAAAGGACGACCGCCTTCGCGACGCTCACCACCACGACCACCACGGTCAGGGCGCGGCTGGGCATCACCCATCAGCTGCATGTTCATCGGTTTGTTCAGGATGCGAGTACGAGTAAAGTGCTGCAGTACTTCGCCCGGCATGCCTTTTGGCAGTTCGATAGTAGAGTGGGTACCGAACAGTTTGATGTTACCGATGTAACGGCTGCTGATATCACCTTCGTTAGCGATAGCGCCAACGATGTGACGAACTTCAACACCATCATCACGGCCAACTTCAATGCGGTACAGTTCCATATCGCCAACTTCACGACGTTCACGCTTAGGACGATCTTCGCCGCCACGGTCATTACGATCGCGTGGACCACGGTCGTTACGATCGTTACGATCACGACGTTCAAAACGCTCGTCACGTTCGCGGAATTCACGCTTAGGACGCATTGGCGCATCTGGTGGAACGATCAGAGAACGTTCGCCCTGTGCCATTTTCAGCAGTGCCGCAGCCAGGGTTTCAACGTCCAGCTCTTCGCCTTCTGCAGTCGGCTTGATTTGAGCCAGCAGACCACGGTACAGATCCAGATCGCTGCTTTCCAGCTGCTGCTGTACTTTAGCGGCGAATTTTTCCAGACGGCGTTTGCCCAGCAGGTCTGCGTTCGGCAGTTCTACTTCTGGGATAGACAGCTTCATGGTGCGTTCGATGTTGCGCAGCAGACGACGCTCGCGGTTCTCAACGAACAGCAGCGCACGGCCAGCACGACCCGCACGACCGGTACGGCCGATACGGTGAACGTAAGACTCGGAGTCCATCGGGATGTCGTAGTTAACAACCAGGCTGATACGCTCAACGTCCAGACCACGTGCCGCAACGTCGGTCGCGATCAGGATGTCCAGACGACCGTCTTTCAGACGTTCCAGAGTCTGCTCACGCAGGGACTGGTTCATGTCACCGTTCAGCGCGGCGCTGTTATAGCCGCTACGTTCCAGGGCTTCAGCCACTTCCAGAGTCGCGTTTTTGGTACGTACGAAGATAATCGCCGCATCAAAATCTTCCGCTTCCAGGAAACGTACCAGCGCTTCGTTTTTACGCATGCCGTATACAGACCAGAAGCTCTGGCTGATATCCGGGCGAGTGGTTACGCTGGACTGGATGCGTACTTCCTGTGGCTCTTTCATAAAGCGACGGGTAATACGACGAATAGCTTCCGGCATGGTTGCAGAGAACAGAGCGGTCTGATGACCTTCTGGGATCTGAGCCATGATGGTTTCAACGTCTTCGATAAAGCCCATACGCAGCATTTCATCAGCTTCGTCCAGCACCAGACCGCTCAGTTTAGAGAGGTCCAGAGTGCCGCGCTTCAGGTGGTCCAGCAGACGACCCGGGGTACCGACAACAATTTGTGGCCCTTGACGCAGGGCGCGTAACTGCACGTCATAACGCTGGCCGCCGTAAAGGGCTACCACGTTCACGCCGCGCATGTGTTTAGAGAAATCAGTCATTGCTTCAGCCACCTGAACCGCCAGTTCGCGGGTCGGGGCCAGCACCAGAATCTGTGGTGCTTTCAGCTCAGGATCAAGGTTGTTCAGCAGCGGCAAAGAGAACGCTGCGGTTTTACCGCTACCAGTCTGGGCCATACCCAGAACATCGCGGCCGCCCAGCAGGTGTGGGATACACTCAGCCTGGATCGGAGATGGTTTTTCGTAACCCAGATCGTTAAGGGCTTCAAGGATAGGAGCCTTAAGCCCCAGATCTGCAAAAGTGGTTTCGAATTCAGCCATGTAGTACGTGTGCCTCAAAATTAATGGCGGCCAGTCTACATAACTTATCGTGAAAATTTTCGGTAATTTTCATTAAAAGTGTGAACCGGCTCAAAGTAGATGTATTAACGAACAACAACGCCCTCACCCGTGAAGGTGATGGCAATCAAATGTGATTACGGGCTGATGTGTACGTCAGCTATTGCTGGTCCGATTCTGCCAGGTCGTCTTGCTCCTGGCCCAAGAGCGCTAATTCCAACAATGCGTATCGGTGCTCAACGTAGTTGTGTACGTTGTTGGCAACCGCCAGTTTGAACAGTGCCGCAGCGCTGTCCTTGTCCCCCAGACTTAGGTAGTACTTACCTAAATAGAAGTTGGTTTCACTGAGATGCTCAGCGAGCGAGGTGTTATCCGTTGCGTCCGCCTTCAGGCGTTCCATTAACGATTTTTCGTCAATGTTGCCCAGGTAGAACTCGACAATGTTCCATCCCCATTGCTCTTTATCCGATTTGTCGAAGCGTTGCTTCAACGCGACTTTGGCCTGCTTCTCATCGAGCTTCTGCTCAGCGAGGTATAGCCACAGGCTGCGGAAAGGATCATTGGGATCGTCTTGATAAAACGCTAGCAGATCATCTTGCGCTAATTTCGCACGGCCACCGTAATAAAGCGCGATGCCGCGGTTCAAGTGCGCATAATTGTAAGTTGGATCAAGCTCAAGTACAGAATCAAACGCTTCATAGGCAGCATCAAAATTGCCTGCCTGCGTTAAATAAATGCCTAAGTAATTGAATACTTCAGGCATATCAGGTCGGATAGCCAGCGCTTGCGAAAAGTCGTTGCGCGCCAGTGCTCTCAAACCAAGACTATCATACAACACTCCGCGCTCATATAAAAGCTGTGCGCGTTCGTCATCGGTTAAAGCCCGACTGGCAAGTATTTGTTCCATGCGTGCCAGGATTACTTCCTGCTGTAAAGTCGGTTGCAATGGCACCGCGAGGACTTCACTCTTACGCCAGGCAGAGTTGCTGCATCCTGCCAGCGTGAGTGCTGTCGCAACGAAACACCAGCGCAAAAAAGGCTTCATTTCCCACTCCCGAAGACAACAATTGGATGAACGTCCTGTCCCCCGCTGCAAACAAGGCATCCGGCCAGCTAAATGTGCCCTCCGCAAGCGCGGAGGGCAAAAGGCAAACCTTACTCGCCTTGTTCTGCTACCGGAGCTTCCGGTGCGGCAGAAGACTGCTCGGTTGCTTCTTTGATGCTCAGACGTACGCGGCCCTGACGATCAACTTCCAGGACTTTAACCGGTACTTCCTGGTTCATCTGCAGGTAGTCGGTCACTTTCTCAACGCGCTTGTCAGCGATCTGAGAGATGTGAACCAGACCTTCTTTACCGCCACCGATGGCAACAAACGCGCCAAAGTCAACGATACGGGTCACTTTACCGTTGTAGATACGGCCAACTTCGATTTCTGCCGTGATCTCTTCGATACGACGAATAGCGTATTTCGCTTTTTCACCGTCGGTCGCTGCGATTTTCACGGTACCGTCATCTTCGATTTCGATGGTGGTGCCGGTCTCTTCGGTCAGCGCACGGATAACAGAACCGCCTTTACCGATAACGTCTTTGATTTTGTCCGGGCTGATCTTGATAGTGTGGATACGCGGAGCGAACTGAGAGATGTCGCCGCGCGGCGCGTTAATCGCCTGTTCCATCACGCCCAGGATGTGCAGACGTGCACCTTTAGCCTGGTTCAGAGCAACCTGCATGATTTCTTTGGTGATGCCTTCAATTTTGATATCCATCTGCAGCGCAGAGATACCGTCGCGGGAACCCGCAACTTTGAAGTCCATATCGCCCAGGTGGTCTTCGTCGCCCAGGATGTCAGACAGAACAACGTAGTTCTCGCCTTCTTTCACCAGACCCATCGCGATACCCGCGACGGCCGCTTTAATCGGCACACCTGCGTCCATCAGCGCCAGGGAAGCACCACACACGGAAGCCATAGAAGAAGAACCGTTGGATTCGGTGATTTCAGACACAACACGTACGGTGTACGGGAATTTGTCCAGATCAGGCATCACAGCGAGCACGCCGCGTTTTGCCAGACGACCGTGACCGATTTCACGACGCTTCGGAGAACCAACCATGCCGGTTTCGCCGACGCAGTACGGAGGGAAGTTGTAGTGGAACAGGAAGTTGTCAGTACGCTCGCCCATCAGTTCGTCGAGGTTCTGCGCATCACGGGTGGTGCCCAGGGTCGCAGTAACCAGCGCCTGAGTTTCGCCACGGGTGAACAGTGCGGAGCCGTGGGTACGCGGCAGTACGCCAGTACGCACGTCCAGACCACGGATCATGTCTTTTTCGCGGCCATCAATACGCGGCTCGCCTGCCAGTACGCGGCTACGAACAACGTTTTTCTCGATAGCGTGCAGGATTTCACCCAGTTCGTTAGCGTCCAGGGATTCGTCTTCTGCAACCAGCGTTGCGATGGTTTCAGACTTGATCACGCCAACCTGAGCATAACGCTCTTGTTTGTCAGTGATGCGGTAAGCGTCGCTCAGGCGCGCTTCAGCCAGTGCTGCCACGCGCGCGTTCAGCGCTTCGTTAACTTCTTCTGGCTGCCAGTCCCAACGTGGTTTACCGGCTTCTTTCACCAGTTCGTTGATTTCTTTGATAACAATCTGCTGCTGGTCGTGACCAAACACGACAGCACCCAGCATCTGGTCTTCGCTCAGCAGTTCTGCTTCGGATTCAACCATCAGCACGGCACCTTCGGTACCAGCAACCACCAGGTTCAGTTTGCTTTCTTTCAGTTCGTCCTGAGTCGGGTTCAGCACGTACTGGTCATTGATATAACCTACGCGTGCAGCACCGATTGGGCCGTTGAACGGAATACCGGACAGGGACAGCGCAGCGGATGCACCGATCATTGCCACGATATCTGGGTTGATCTGCGGGTTAACGGAAACAACGGTAGCGATAACCTGAACTTCGTTAACGAAGCCTTCCGGAAACAGCGGACGAACCGGGCGGTCAATCAGACGCGCGATCAGGGTTTCGCCTTCGCTTGGACGGCCTTCACGACGGAAGAAGCTGCCAGGGATACGGCCAGCAGCGTAAGTACGCTCCTGATAGTTAACGGTCAGCGGGAAGAAGTCCTGGCCTGGTTTCGCTTTCTTCTGGCCAACAACGGTAACGAATACCGCGGTGTCATCCATGCTAACCATAACGGCTGCGGTCGCCTGACGCGCCATCATGCCGGTTTCCAGCGTCACGGTGTGTTGGCCGTACTGGAACTTACGAACGATCGGATTAAGCAAAATTCTATCCTTTCTTAATATGCGGCGGAACACCCTGTGGTGTGCCAGCCAATGAAACCGATCTTCTTTGCATCCTCGCGACTAATGACAATCCTAACCCAGTCCGGGTAAAGCCTCTCATTAGCCGCGCGAACCTCTGCAACGAAGAATATGTACAACAACAATACATTATACCCGTTATCTTTCAAAATACTGCTGTGTTGGTAATTCCAGCTCAATTTTGTCTAAACGAGATGGCTTTACCTGGGCATCAGACCGTAATTTTGCGGGTACTTTTTTCTCATAAATTGCTGTCGTCTGGTGGAAAAAAGGGGCCATAAAGGCCCCTCTTTCTGAAACTCGCTAGAGTTAGCGACGCAGACCCAGACGCTCGATCAGCGCGGTGTAGCGTGCAACATCTTTACGTTTCAGGTAGTCGAGCAGTTTACGACGCTGAGAAACCATGCGCAGCAGACCACGACGGCTGTGGTGATCTTTTTTGTGCTCTGCAAAGTGACCCTGCAGGTGGTTGATCTGTGCAGTCAGCAGTGCAACCTGTACTTCGGTAGAACCGCTGTCGTTTGCGCCACGACCGAACTCAGAAACGATTTGTGCTTTAGCTTCAACGCTTAGAGACATTTTGAACTCCAAATTTAAAAGAAAGAAAGGGTGCCGATCTCTAATTCAGCAGCCCCTGATATAACATCCACCAATTGTTAAACAATTACGCAGATGTTAAGCCGCGATATTCTACCCGCAGCGCTCAGTTATCGCAAGCCACAGAGTCAGGCTTACTCGGGGTATTCGACCACCAGGCGGCGTGGAGCCACGCGGCCTTCGTCATCGATTTCCCCCATACCGAGAAATTTCCCTTCATCGCCTTCGGTGACACGAACGAGCCCATCAAGCGGGGCGCCGTTGGTACGTACCGGATTACCGTTTTTAAAGTAAACCGACGATGTGAGCGGAAGATTAACGACAGGATAATCCGAAGCGGGACTGTCCATCGCCATCAATAGTGGGTCGAGCAGTTCCGCCGCTGGAATGCCCTGCTGCTGTGCCTGTTCAACCAGCGCGTGCAGCTGCTCCAGCGTCACCATACGATCAACCGGGTATTTACTGACCGCCAGACGGCGCAGGAAAATCACGTGCGCGCCACAGCCAAGCTTCTCACCCAAGTCGTCAATGATGGTACGAATATAGGTGCCTTTTGAGCAGTGAATTTCCAGCTCCAGCTCGTTACCTTCGTGACGAATAAACAGCAGTTCGTAAACGGTAATCGGGCGAGCTTCACGCGGAATATCAATCCCCTGGCGGGCGTATTCATACAGCTTTTTACCCTGATACTTCAGCGCGGAGTACATGGATGGCACCTGTTGGATGTCACCACGGAAACTCTCAAGCGCATCGGCTAATTGGGCATCACTGAAGTTCACCGGACGTTCTTCCACAATCTGCCCGTCGGCATCTGAGGTATCGGTACGCTGCCCTAAGCGCGCAATCACCCGATAACGTTTGTCGGAGTCCAGCAGGTACTGGGAGAACTTAGTGGCTTCGCCGAGGCAAATCGGCAGCATACCGGTTGCCAGCGGATCCAACGCGCCGGTGTGGCCAGCGCGGTTGGCGTTATAAATACGCTTTACCTTTTGCAGCACATCATTGCTGGATGCGCCCTGCGGCTTGTCCAGCAACAATACGCCGTGAATATCACGACCGCGACGACGAGGACGACTCATTAGTCCTCCTTGCTGTCGTCCGGGTTAACACGACGTTCGTCGTCATGTTTCACCACGTTGCTGACCAGGTTAGACATACGCATCCCTTCAACCAGCGAGTTATCGTAGAAGAAGGTCAGTTCCGGCACGATACGCAGGCGCATGGCTTTGCCCAGCAGCGAGCGGATGAAGCCAGACGCTTCCTGCAGCGCTTTGATGCCGGCTTTGACGGCCGCTTCATCTTTGTCGTTCAGGAAGGTAACAAACACTTTGGCATAGGCCAGGTCACGGGACATTTCAACGCCGGAAACGGTGGTCATCATGCCCAGGCGCGGGTCTTTAATTTCACGCTGCAGAATGAGAGCAATCTCTTTTTGCATCTCCTGGGCCACGCGCTGCGGGCGACCAAATTCTTTCGCCATAATAAATTCTCCAGACAAAAAAGGGGCTATCAGCCCCTTTTGAAATAATTGCCGGGTGGCGCTTCGCTTACCCGGCCTACACAACATCATCGTCTAAGGACTTTGGGCCGCAACTAAGCAGCCCTAAAGACGACGAAGATTATGCGATGGTACGTTGAATCTCGATGATCTCGAACACTTCGATCATATCGCCAACGCGAACGTCGTTGTAGTTCTTAACGCCGATACCACATTCCATACCGTTACGGACTTCGTTAACGTCATCTTTGAAGCGGCGCAGGGATTCCAGCTCGCCTTCATAGATAACCACGTTGTCGCGCAGAACGCGGATTGGGTTGTGACGCTTGATGGTACCTTCGGTAACCATACAGCCGGCAATCGCACCGAATTTCGGTGATTTGAACACGTCACGGACTTCAGCCAGACCAATGATCTGCTGTTTCAGTTCCGGAGACAGCATGCCGCTCATTGCCGCTTTCACTTCGTCGATCAGGTTATAGATGACGGAGTAGTAGCGCAGATCCAGGCTTTCGGATTCAATCACTTTACGCGCAGAAGCATCCGCACGAACGTTGAAGCCAACCAGGATAGCGTTGGATGCAGCAGCCAGGGTTGCGTCGGTTTCGGTGATACCACCTACGCCAGAACCGATAATCTTCACTTTAACTTCGTCAGTAGACAGTTTCAGCAAGGAGTCGGAGATCGCTTCCACAGAACCCTGAACGTCAGCCTTCAGAACGATGTTCACTTCGTGAACTTCGCCTTCGGTCATGTTAGCAAACATGTTCTCGAGTTTAGATTTCTGCTGACGAGCCAGTTTAACTTCACGGAATTTGCCCTGACGATACAGTGCAACTTCACGCGCTTTCTTCTCGTCACGAACCACGGTCACTTCGTCACCGGCAGCCGGCACACCGGACAGACCGAGGATCTCAACCGGAATAGACGGACCTGCTTCCAGCACTTCCTGACCCAGTTCGTTACGCATTGCACGAACACGGCCATATTCGAAGCCACACAGTACGATATCGCCCTTGTTCAGGGTACCTTCACGGACCAGGACGGTAGCAACTGGGCCACGACCTTTATCCAGGAAGGATTCGATAACGGCACCGCTTGCCATACCTTTACGAACCGCTTTCAGCTCCAGAACTTCAGCCTGCAGCAGGATAGCGTTCAGCAGGTCATCAATACCGGTCCCTGCTTTTGCAGAAACTGGGATGAACTGAGATTCACCGCCCCACTCTTCCGGCATAACGCCGTACTGAGACAGTTCGTTCTTAACGCGGTCCATATCGGCTTCTGGCTTATCAATTTTGTTCACAGCAACAACCAGCGGCACCTGAGCAGCTTTCGCATGCTGGATAGCTTCGATGGTCTGCGGCATCACGCCGTCATCTGCTGCAACAACCAGAACAACGATATCCGTTGCCTGAGCACCACGAGCACGCATAGAAGTAAATGCGGCGTGGCCTGGGGTATCCAGGAAGGTGATCATCCCGTTTTCAGTTTCAACGTGATATGCACCGATGTGCTGGGTAATGCCGCCCGCTTCGCCAGAGGCGACTTTCGTTGAACGAATGTAGTCCAGCAGAGAGGTTTTACCGTGGTCAACGTGACCCATAATGGTCACAACCGGTGCGCGCGGTTCAGCCGCAGCGCCGGTGTCACGGTCGCTCATTACTGCTTCTTCCAGTTCGTTTTCACGACGCAGGATAACTTTGTGGCCCATCTCTTCGGCAACCAGCTGTGCGGTTTCCTGATCGATGACCTGGTTGATGGTGGCCATTGCGCCCAGTTTCATCATCGCTTTGATGACCTGAGAACCTTTAACCGCCATCTTGTTAGCTAAATCGCCAACGGTGATGGTTTCGCCAATCACAACGTCACGGTTAACCGCCTGAGCTGGCTTCTGGAAGCCCTGCTGCAGGGAAGAACCTTTACGCTGCTTGCCGCCTTTACCGCCACGAACCGCTGCACGCGCTTCTTCACGATCGGCTTTAGATTCAGCGTGCTTGTTGCCTTTCTTCGCTGGACGAGCCGCTTTCGTGCTGCGAGTACGGCCACGGCCGCCTTCAACTTCACGATCGTTTTCGTCTTCAGCCTGGCGAGCATGCTGAGAGGTGGTGACGTGATAATCGCTGGTATCTTCAGTCGGTTCAGCGGTATTCACACCATTCTTCTCGTTTTCTTCTGCCATACGGCGAGCTTCTTCCGCTACGCGGCGCGCTTCTTCTTCAAGCTTGCGACGTGCTTCTTCTTCCGCTTTACGCTTCAGCTCAGCTGCTTCATTTTCACGGCGGGCTTTATCGGCCTGGGCGGTTTTTGTCATATCGTCGGTCTGTTGATTGCTCACTTTGTCTTTTTCCGCAGCTTCACGTTTCGCTTTATCAGCGGCTTCACGTTTAGCTTGTTCTGCGGCCTCGCGTTCAGCTTTATGTTGCGCCTCGCGTTTGGCCGTTTCTTCTGCCTCACGACGGGCTTGCTCTTCCGCTTCACGCTGCGCCTGCTCTTCCGCGGCCAGGCGTTCAGCCTCTTGCGGATCGCGTTTCACAAAGGTGCGTGTCTTGCGGACTTCGATTTGTACCGATTTACTTTTTCCACCGGTACCAGGAATGTTGAGAGTACTGCGCGTTTTGCGCTGCAAAGTCAACTTATCCGGGGCAGAACCGTTTTCACGGTTCAAATGCGCCAGTAAGGTTTGCTTCTCTTGTGCGGACACAGAGTCATCAGCAGACTTCGGGATACCAGCATCAGCAAATTGCTGTACCAGGCGATCCACGGAGGTCTGTATCTCTGCAGCCAGCGATTTTACGGTTACATCTGTCATACTGTTCCTTCCTGCTACAGTTTATTACGCTTCGTCACCGAACCAGCAAATATTACGGGCAGCCATAATCAGCTCACCGGCTTTTTCGTCGGTTAACCCTTCGATATCAGCCAGATCATCAATGCCCTGTTCGGCGAGATCTTCCAGCGTACAAACACCACGGGCAGCCAGTTTGAAGGCCATCTCACGATCCAATCCTTCCAGATTAAGCAGATCGTCAGCCGGTTTATTATCACCGAGGCTCTCTTCCTGGGCCAGTGCCAGAGTGGTCAGTGCGTTTTTAGCACGCTCGCGCAGTGCTTCAACGGTTGCTTCATCCAGGCCGTCGATAGCCAGCAGCTCTTTCATTGGCACGTAAGCCAATTCTTCAAGCGTTGCGAAGCCTTCTTCAACCAGTACCGTTGCGAAATCTTCATCAATATCGAGATATTTGGTGAAGGTATCAATGGCTGCATGCGCTTCAGCCTGATGCTTAGCCTGCAGGTCATCAACGGTCATTACGTTGAGTTCCCAGCCGCTCAGCTGCGAGGCCAGACGGACGTTCTGGCCATTACGACCAATCGCCTGGGCCAGATTACCGGCTTCAACGGCGATATCCATGGTGTGCTTGTCTTCGTCAACCACGATGGATGCAACATCAGCCGGTGCCATCGCGTTGATGACGAACTGTGCCGGGTTATCATCCCACAGGACGATATCAATACGCTCGCCGCCCAGTTCGGTAGAAACCGCCTGAACACGTGCGCCACGCATGCCGACGCAAGCGCCAACCGGGTCGATACGTTTGTCGTTAGTTTTAACGGCAATTTTCGCACGAGAACCAGGATCGCGAGCGGCAGCTTTGATTTCGATAACTTCTTCGCCAATTTCCGGCACTTCAATGCGGAACAGTTCGATCAGCATTTCCGGCTTAGAACGGGTGACGAACAGCTGAGCGCCACGCGCTTCCGGACGTACGGAATACAGAACGCCACGGATACGGTCACCTGGACGGAAGTTTTCGCGCGGCAGCATATCTTCACGCTGGATAACGGCTTCAGCATTGCTGCCGAGATCCAAAGAGATGTTATCGCGGTTTACTTTCTTCACCACGCCGGTGACGATCTCACCTTCGTGTTCACGGAACTGATCGACAACCATCGCACGTTCGGCTTCACGTACTTTTTGTACGATAACCTGTTTTGCCGTCTGGGTAGTAATACGGTCAAAAGTGACGGATTCAATCTGATCTTCAACGTATTCACCCACGTTCAGACTTTCGTCTTCATAACGTGCGGCTTCCAGGGTGATTTCTTTAGTCGGCTGGGTGACTTCTTCGACGATAACCCAGCGACGGAACGTGTCAAAATCACCGCTACGACGGTCGATTTCTACGCGAACGTCAATTTCTTGTTCGTATTTTTTCTTTGTTGCTGTAGCCAGCGCACTTTCCAGCGCTTCAAAAATTTTCTCGCGTGGCAGTGATTTTTCGTTGGAGACGGCTTCAACAACAGCCAAAATTTCTTTGTTCATCGCGGGCTTTTCACCTCAATCCAGACTGTTAAAAGTGGGGAACCAGGTTCGCCTTCTGGATATTACTCAGCGCGAACACTTCATCTTTACCTTCGACTGTGACAGTGATCATTTCACCATCCACCGCTTTGATAACGCCCTGCCATTTACGACGGTTCTGTACCGCCATACGCAGGACCAGCGTTACCTCTTCACCCATGAAACGCGTGTAGTGTTCCGCGGTGAACATAGGACGATCGAGGCCCGGAGAAGAAACTTCCAGGTTGTAGGCCACGGTAATTGGATCTTCAACGTCCATTACCGCACTGACCTGGTGGCTCACATCAGCACAATCATCAACATTGATGCCATCTTCACTATCAATATAGATGCGCAGTGTCGATGTGCGACCGCGAATAAATTCGATGCCGACCAGTTCGTAGCCTAAGGCTTCAACCGGCGCTGTAATCATCTCTGTTAATTTTTGCTCTAATGTGGACAAACCCACCCCCAAGACATAAAAAAAGGGCCTAAAGCCCAGTTATTCTGTAGTCAGATAACAAAAAACCCCGATAAATCGGGGCTTTAGATAACTGAACCCTATAGCCGCAACTGCGGCCTGGAGAACCTTCCAAAAGAATTTTTTTCAAATCCAGCTACGAAGGCCTAAGTCTTCACAGTATATTTGAAAAAGAACTCTAAGGGAAAGTGGTTGCGGGGGCCGGATTTGAACCGACGACCTTCGGGTTATGAGCCCGACGAGCTACCAGGCTGCTCCACCCCGCGCCTGAAACGTGGCAAATTTTACGCGTTTTGAGTAAAAAATGCAAATAATGCTGGGATTTGGTACCGAGGACGGGACGTAAAATCGACCTACAGTATAGTGATGTCGTTCACATCTTGTCAACCTCACATTCTATGCAGAAGAAATGCGGTCATTACCGCGATAAAGTACCTGCCGGGACTGTCGCTGGTAGCTCGTTTTTTTTGAATAAAAATGCACGAATCACTTCCCGTCCCGAGCAAAAGATGATTAAATTAAAACTCATTTATTTTGCATAAAAATTCACTGACAGCGGAAGGTGATTTCACCTTCAGTCACTTAAGCAGGGTTTTACTTTATGACGACGATTCTCAAGCATCTTCCAGCAGGTCAACGTATTGGTATCGCCTTCTCTGGCGGTTTGGACACCAGCGCAGCGCTGCTGTGGATGCGAAAAAAAGGCGCTGTCCCTTATGCATATACTGCGAACCTGGGCCAGCCAGACGAAGATGATTATGATGCTATCCCTCGTCGTGCTATGGAATATGGCGCAGAGAACGCTCGCCTGATCGACTGCCGCAAGCAGCTGGTTGCTGAAGGTATCGCCGCTATTCAGTGTGGCGCATTCCACAACACCACCGGCGGTCTGACCTACTTCAACACCACTCCGCTGGGCCGTGCAGTCACCGGTACCATGCTGGTTGCCGCCATGAAAGAAGACGGCGTCAACATCTGGGGTGACGGCAGTACCTATAAAGGAAACGATATTGAACGTTTTTATCGTTACGGCCTGCTGACTAACGCTGAACTACAGATTTATAAACCGTGGCTGGATACCGATTTTATCGATGAGCTTGGCGGACGCCATGAAATGTCCGAGTTCATGATAGCCTGCGGTTTTGACTACAAGATGTCCGTTGAGAAAGCGTATTCAACCGACTCCAACATGCTGGGCGCAACCCACGAGGCGAAAGATCTCGAGTTCCTGAACTCCAGCCTCAAAATCGTTAACCCGATCATGGGCGTGAAATTCTGGGACGAGAGCGTAAAAATCCCAGCGGAAGAAGTCACCGTGCGTTTTGAACAGGGTCATCCGGTGGCGCTGAACGGCAAAACCTTCAACGATGACGTTGAGATGATGCTGGAAGCTAACCGTATTGGCGGCCGTCACGGTCTGGGCATGAGCGACCAGATTGAAAACCGTATCATCGAAGCAAAGAGCCGTGGCATCTACGAAGCCCCGGGGATGGCGCTGCTGCATATTGCTTACGAGCGTCTGCTGACCGGTATCCACAACGAAGATACCATTGAGCAGTACCATGCGCATGGTCGTCAGTTAGGGCGTCTGCTGTACCAGGGCCGTTGGTTCGACTCTCAGGCGCTGATGCTGCGTGATGGACTGCAGCGCTGGGTTGCCAGCCAGATTACAGGTGAAGTAACGCTGGAACTGCGTCGCGGTAATGACTACTCAATCATGAACACGGTCTCCGACAACCTGACTTATAAAGCAGAGCGTCTGACCATGGAGAAAGGTGACTCCATGTTCACCGCGGAAGATCGTATCGGCCAGCTGACCATGCGTAACCTGGATATCACCGATACCCGTGAGAAGCTGTTTGGCTATGCAAAAACGGGCCTGCTGTCTGCTTCCTCCACAAGCGGCGTACCGCAGGTAGAGAACCTGGAAAATAAATCCAGGTAAACCTGTCTGCTGTATGCAAAAGGCCGCGCAAGCGGCCTTTTTTACGCCCAGAAGCTGGCACTACCCAATGTTACTTCCGCCGCCATTCACCCGGCGTCAGGCCATAGTGCTTTTTAAAGGTCTTTGAAAACGATGCCTGCGACTGGAACCCGCAACGTTCCGCAATTGTATCCAGCCGAGCCTGCCGGTCTTGCTGTAGCAAACGTGCAGCCATTGCCATACGCAGCTGCGAAAGCCAGACCTGCGGCGTAAGGTGATAAACGCGGGCAAAATGACGGGCGAAAGTGGCGCGTGATAAAAATGCCCGGGCGGCCATGCTTTCCATCGTCCAGGGCTGTTCCGGCGTCGACATCACCGCCAGCACGGCAGGCATCAAGCATTCATCACTCATCAAACGCATTAGGCCACCCGGCGGCTCCTTCATCGCCAGCAACGTGCGCAGCAGCAGTACCAACAACGTGTCTCCGAGGCTACGGACAATCGCCGCGCCACCGGGACGCTCAGTTATACTTTCGCGCACCAGCACGTTCAGCAAGATCTCCAACTCCGGGCACTCTGCGCACTCATCGGTGTGCAGATGAACCAACTCGGCCTCTTCAGCAAATAGCCAACTGACGTGTGGGCCAAAATAGAACTCACCACACAGCATTTCCAGCGCATCGCTTTGCGTTACGGTTCGCATTTCAGTCAACGTCCCATTGAAGCGGTGGGCGACGGGCAGCACCTGTCCCCACTCGACAAGGCTTTCCATTAGATGTGGCGAACCGTGGGGCAACAGAATCACATCCCCCGCACGCATATCACGGGTCTGATTGCCAACGGTGAGACGGCCTTCACCACGCAGCACAAAATGCCACGGCACGATTCCTGTGCGCATTTGATCATGGCCCACCTGCCAGCGACCACCAAATCGACAGTGCAGGTTCACCTCACAGCGAGGCGCTAACAGCGTTAGCAGATGACTCAGACTATCCATAGAGCTCCTGAGACGATAAGACAAAAAGATGAGACGCAGACCGCCAGTCTAGCACGCGCTCTGGCACTAAGATGTCCTCGTTGACACAACATTCCCTCACACCACAGGAGCACACCATGAGCCGTTTAGCCGAAATTCGTGAACAAGATGCTACAGGAAAAGCCGCTGAAATTTTTGCGGGCATCAAGAAAGCGGTAGGGAAAGTACCGAACGCCTATCTGACTATCGGTGGACACTCATCGGCGGCGCTGCAACAAGCGCTGGCGCATAACGCGATGCTGCAAAAAGGTAGCCTGAATGCCAAAGAACTGGAAGCCATCAACTTGTCGGTCAGCGAAGCTACCGGTTGTGACTATTGTCTCGCCGCGCACAGCATGATGGCGAAAAACGCGGGCTTTAGCCGCGAGCAGATTCGTCAATTACGCCGCGCCGAGTATGCCGAAGACGCACACCTTGACGCACTAGCGAAATTTGCCCAAACCGTAGTCACCACCACCGGTACACTGCCACAGGCAGATGTCACCGCGCTGAAAAATGCCGGGTTCGACGATCGACAGGTGATTGAGATTATCAGCGCGATTAGCGCCATCCTTTTCACCAATATGGTGAACCGGGTGAATGATACGGTGGTTGATTTCCCGAAAGCGGATTGATGTAGCTTCGATTGCCGGATGGCGGCGTCACCTTATCCGGCCTTATCCTACGCGACAACAGCATAGAAAATACAGACGAAAAAAAAGACGCTTTTCAGCGTCTTTCTTCGGAATATTGGTACTGAGGATGGGACTCGAACCCACAAGCCCGTTAGGGCACTACCACCTCAAGGTAGCGTGTCTACCAATTCCACCACCTCAGCACAGATACTACTATTTAGTGTGGGATATCGCTGGTCGGCTGTGCCGGTGCAGCTGGCTGAGTCTGCTCGGACTTAGCCGGTGCAGTCAGGTTATCCCACTCACTTCCTTTACTGGTCTTGTTACTGTTGATGTTACCCAGAACCAGACTGATGATGAAGAACAGCGTCGCAAACACTGCGGTCATGCGGGTCATGAAGTTACCAGAACCACTAGAACCAAACAGCGTGCCGGAAGCGCCTGCTCCAAAGGAGGCTCCCATATCAGCGCCTTTACCTTGCTGCAGCATAACGAGGACCACAAGGCCAATCGCTACAATAAGGAAAACTACTAAAAGAGCTTCGTACATAATCAACCTGTTCCTTGCGGGGTCACCGCGTACCAAGTGCTTCAACCAATAAAGCGGGATGCTTATGTTTCCCACTGAAGCGGGTGTGAATACTAACCAAAGCGAATGACCTTCGCAAGGGCAATTTCCACACATTGTATCAACTGCGGAAAAAAACAGCAAAAGCACAGAGGATCATTCATAAAAAGGCGGCAAGCGCCGCCTTTTTAATCACTTAGCGTTTGCTTATACCGCTTTTACCGCATCGGCAATACGGTGCGCAAACGCATTGACCTGCGCGTCGTCTTCACCTTCCACCATCACTCGGATCAGTGGTTCAGTACCTGACTTACGCAGCAGCACGCGACCACGATTGCCCAGCGCGGCTTCCACTTCCGCCGTCACGGCTTTCACCGCCTCATTTTCCAGCGGGTTTGATTTTCCGTCGGTGTAGCGAATGTTGACCAACACCTGCGGGAACATTTTCATTCCGCTGCACAGGTCATGCAGGGTCATGTGGTTGCGAACCATCGCCGCAACGACCTGCAAGCCAGCGACAATGCCGTCGCCAGTGGTGGTTTTGTCCAGCAGGATAACATGGCCGGAGTTTTCCGCGCCGATGCGCCAGCCTTTCTCCTGCATTTTCTCCAGCACGTAGCGGTCACCCACTTTCGCGCGGGTAAATGGAATACCCAGCTGCTTGAGCGCCACTTCCAGGCCCATATTGCTCATTAGTGTACCCACTGCACCGCCGCGCAGCTGACCTTGACGCAGTGCTTCGCGGGCAATGATATACATAATCTGATCGCCATCGACTTTGTTGCCTTCGTGGTCGACCATAATCACGCGGTCGCCGTCGCCGTCCAGCGCGATGCCCAGATCCGCTTTCTCAGCCAGCACGCGGGCCTGCAGCGCACGAACATCGGTGGCGCCGACTTCTTCGTTGATATTAACGCCATTCGGCTCGCAGCCAATGGCGATAACGTTAGCGCCCAGCTCACGCAGCACGTTCGGCGCGATGTGGTAGGTGGCGCCGTTCGCACAGTCGACCACAATTTTCAGCTCGTTCAGGCTCAGTTCATTCGGGAACGTGCCTTTGCAGAATTCGATATAGCGACCGGCAGCGTCAACGATGCGGCTGGCTTTCCCCAGCTCGGCGGAATCAACGCAGGTAATCTCTTTTTCCATCTCGGCTTCGATGGCTTCTTCCACTTCATCCGGCAGCTTGGTGCCGTCGATGGAGAAGAATTTAATACCGTTATCATAGAACGGGTTATGCGATGCGGAGATGACGATACCCGCTTCAGCACGGAAGGTACGCGTCAGGTAGGCCACTGCAGGCGTTGGCATCGGGCCGGTAAATGAAGCGGATAAACCCGCCGCCGCCAGACCGGCTTCCAGAGCAGATTCCAGCATATAGCCAGAGATGCGGGTGTCCTTGCCGATGATGATCTTGCGTGAACCGTGGCTCGCCAGTACTTTACCTGCCGCCCAGCCCAGCTTTAAGACAAAATCAGGGGTAATAGGTGCATCACCAACGCGACCACGGATCCCATCGGTACCAAAATATTTGCGATTACTCATAACGTTTATTTCCCTTCGCTGACAGGGTGGCCTCAACCACACGCATCGCTTCAACAGTTTCTTTTACATCGTGGACGCGAACAATATGCGCGCCCTGCATGGCTGCAATCACCGCACACGCCAGGCTGCCACTCAGGCGTTCCGACGGCCCCACGTTCAACAGTTGGCCAATCATCGACTTGCGTGACATACCGACAAACAGCGGTAGTCCAAAATGATGGAATTCTGATAGACGTGCCAGTAATGCATAGTTATGAGACAGATTTTTACCGAAACCGAACCCGGGGTCGAGCAACAATTTGTCTTTTGAGATTCCCGCCCGTTCGCAGCGGGCGATTTGGTCAACAAAATATTGGTTCACTTCGGCAAAGACATCCTGATATTTCGGAGCGTCCTGCATCGTTTTCGGGTCGCCTTGCATGTGCATCAAAGAGACCGGTAGGCCAGTTTCTGCAGCGGCTTCCAGCGCGCCGGGCTCGCTCAGAGAACGGATGTCATTGATGATATGCGCCCCAACGCGCGCGGATTCGCGGATCACCTCAGGTTTAGAGGTATCAACGGATATCCACACTTCAAAGCGCTGAGCAATCGCTTCGACAACCGGAATCACGCGTTCCAGCTCTTCATCAACGCTCACATCCAGTGCACCAGGACGGGTGGACTCACCGCCGACATCAATGATTGTCGCTCCGGCATTAATCATCAGATTGGCATGCTTCACCGCCTCAACCAGCGTGTTATGCGTTCCGCCGTCGGAGAAAGAGTCCGGCGTGACGTTGAGGATCCCCATAACGTGTGGATGGGAGAGATCCAGGATAGAGCCCTGGGCGGTGAGTTTCATAGCGAGTCCTTTGGGTTATTGATTTCAGGATAAATACGCGAAGTCATGTGAGTTGCAGTATGACGCGTATAAAAAACCCCGGGGCAAGCCCCAGGGTTTTAGGTTAAGCACAGTCATCCACGAAGGAAAACTTATTTGTCGCCCAGCTGTTCTGACATCGTGCCAGAGTCTGGCGCACGTGGTTCATCAACCGGACGTGGCGCACTCGGTGTGCCGTTGCTGCCGGAATTGTTGGATGAAGAACCTTGTTCTTCCCAACCGGCTGGCGGACGCACATCGCGGCGAGCCATCAGATCATCAATCTGCGGCGCATCGATGGTCTCATATTTCATGAGCGCATCTTTCATCGAATGCAGGATGTCCATATTTTCGTTCAGAAGCTGACGCGCGCGATTGTAGTTACGTTCAACGAGCGATTTCACTTCCTGGTCGATAATACGTGCCGTTTCATCAGACATGTGTTTGGCTTTAGCAACAGAACGGCCCAGGAATACTTCGCCCTCTTCTTCCGCGTACAGCAGAGGACCGAGTTTATCGGAGAAGCCCCATTGGGTCACCATGTTACGTGCCAGGTTAGTCGCGACTTTAATATCGTTCGACGCACCGGTAGACACATGTTCTACGCCGTAAATAATTTCTTCCGCCAGACGACCGCCGTACAGGGTAGAGATCTGGCTTTCCAGTTTCTGACGGCTAGCGCTGATCGCGTCGCCTTCAGGCAGGAAGAAGGTCACACCCAGCGCACGACCGCGCGGAATGATGGTCACTTTATGCACCGGATCGTGTTCCGGAACCAGGCGACCGATAATTGCGTGACCCGCTTCGTGGTAGGCGGTAGATTCTTTCTGCGCTTCCGTCATCACCATGGAGCGACGTTCCGCACCCATCATGATTTTGTCTTTCGCTTTCTCGAACTCAACCATCGATACCACGCGCTTGTTGCCACGTGCCGCAAACAGAGCCGCTTCGTTCACCAGGTTCGCGAGGTCTGCACCGGAGAAGCCTGGAGTACCGCGAGCAATAATTGCCGCATCAATGTCCGGAGACAGCGGTACGCGACGCATATGCACTTTCAGAATCTGTTCACGACCACGGACGTCTGGCAGACCGACCACAACCTGACGGTCAAAACGGCCTGGACGCAGCAGCGCTGGGTCAAGTACGTCCGGACGGTTAGTTGCCGCGATAACGATGATACCTTCGTTACCTTCGAAGCCGTCCATCTCAACCAGCATCTGGTTCAGCGTTTGCTCACGTTCATCGTGACCGCCGCCCAGGCCCGCGCCACGTTGGCGGCCTACGGCATCGATTTCATCGATGAAGATGATGCATGGTGCCGCTTTCTTGGCTTGTTCGAACATGTCACGCACACGAGATGCGCCGACACCAACGAACATTTCCACGAAATCAGAACCGGAAATGGTAAAGAACGGAACCTTCGCTTCACCCGCAATTGCTTTCGCCAGCAGGGTTTTACCGGTACCTGGAGGGCCGACCATCAGGACGCCTTTCGGAATTTTACCGCCCAGCTTCTGGAAGCGGCTCGGTTCGCGCAGGTATTCAACCAGTTCAGCCACCTCTTCTTTCGCTTCGTCACAGCCAGCGACGTCGGCAAAGGTGGTTTTAATCTGGTCTTCCGTCAGCATGCGCGCCTTGCTCTTACCGAACGACATGGCACCTTTGCCACCGCCGCCCTGCATCTGACGCATGAAGAAGATCCAGACACCGATCAGCAGCAGCATTGGGAACCAGGAGATGAAGATAGAAGCCAGCAGGCTTGGCTCTTCAGGCGGTTCGCCAACCACTTTGACGTTTTTCGTCAGCAGGTTATCAAGCAGCTTCGGATCGTTAACCGGAATATAGGTCGTGTAACGGTTACTATCTTTCTTGGTAACGTTGATCTCACGTCCGTTGATACGCGCTTCGCGAACCTGGTCGTTATTGACCTCTTGCAGGAAGGTAGAATAATCCACCTTGTGGCTGTTCGATTCGCTGGGCCCAAAGCTCTGGAATACTGACATCAGCACAACGGCAATGACCAGCCAGAGTATTAGGTTTTTCGCCATGTCACTCAAGGGATTAACCTCTTATTACAACTGTGTTAAAAACAGCGTCAGGATACGCTATATCCGGTGTCTTTCAAACTTTCATCTGAAATTGCCGGTTATGGTTTTCGCCCGGTCGCTACAATGTACACTTCACGTGAACGCACACGAGAAGAGTCCGGCTTACGAACTTTGACCTTCGTAAACAGGGAGCGAATTTCCCTTAGATACTCATCGAAACCTTCGCCCTGGAACACTTTCACTACAAAATTTCCGCCCGGCGCCAACACATCACGAGCCATTTCAAGCGCCAGTTCCACCAGATACATGGCCCGGGGGATGTCAACCGCCGGCGTTCCGCTCATGTTTGGTGCCATATCTGACATGACAACTTGTACTTTACTGTCACCGACACGTTCCAGTAATGCCTTCATCACGAGTTCATCACGAAAATCGCCCTGAAGGAAGTCCACACCAACGATTGGATCCATAGGTAAAAGATCGCAAGCAATGATGCGGCCTTTGCCACCAATCTGCGTGACCACATACTGTGACCAGCCTCCTGGGGCGGCACCGAGGTCGACTACCGTCATCCCCGGTTTAAAAAGTTTGTCACTTTGCTGTATTTCATCAAGTTTAAACCAGGCACGGGAACGTAACCCCTTTTTCTGTGCCTCTTGAACATATTTATCGCTAAAGTGTTCCTGTAGCCAGCGGCTTGAGCTGGCAGAACGCTTTTTACCTGTCATTTAACATTCCCATCGGGGCAGTTCATCGTAGCCTATGGCGTAAATTTCTACGCATCATTTGGCGATATAAGGGAGATGGCGGTAGAATGACCCGTTTTCAATCCCAACCTAAGCAAAAATATACGATGAATCTGAGTACTAAACAAAAACAGCACCTGAAAGGTCTTGCACATCCGCTCAAGCCAGTAGTTATGCTTGGCAATAATGGTTTGACCGAAGGGGTACTGGCCGAGATTGAACAAGCGTTAGAGCACCATGAACTTATCAAGGTGAAAGTCGCCTCGGAAGATCGCGAAACCAAAACCTTGATCGTGGACGCTATCGTGCGCGAAACCGGCGCCTGTAACGTACAGGTCATCGGTAAAATGCTGGTACTTTATCGCCCTGGTAAAGAACGCAAAATCTCGTTGCCACGTTAAGAATATCCTAATTTCTGACACAACATTGTGTTAAATGAGGGATTTTCTTCACGAGGGCTAGCAACATGCCACGCTCTCAAGCTTGATAAAAGGCCGCTATGCGGCCTTTTTCTTATCTTTACACTCAATCAACATTTTGAGTGTCGAACAAAACTTACAGATAATCCACTTTGATGATTTCAAACTCAACTTCGCCGCCCGGTGTGCGGATAACGACCACGTCATCCTGCTCTTTGCCGATAAGACCACGAGCAATCGGTGAATTCACAGAAATCAGGTTCTGTTTGAAGTCAGCTTCATCATCGCCCACGATACGGTAGGTTTGTTCTTCATCGTTGTCCAGGTTCAACACCTTCACGGTGGCACCAAAGATCACGCGACCATTGTTTGGCATCCGGGTGATATCGATAACCTGCGCATTAGACAGCTTCGCTTCGATATCCTTGATACGACCTTCGCAGAAGCCCTGCTGCTCACGCGCAGCATGGTACTCGGCGTTTTCTTTCAGGTCACCGTGCTCGCGCGCTTCAGCGATGGACGCGATGATTTCCGGGCGACGTACGGACTTGAGAAAATCCAGTTCTTCACGCAGTTTTTCTGCACCACGAAGGGTCATCGGAATAGCTTGCATCGTTATACCTCTTAAACATTCCTGTAGGGAGCGACTCACACCGCTCCGGCTGTTAAGCCCGCCTGTGTCGCTATCAACACCAGGCCAGAAGCAAAAGAAAACCGACCCGGGTGCAAAGCCCCAGGTCAGCAGTAATTTTTAATTTGATACGTATTTTACCCTGAAGTTCACTACGGGTCATCGTTTACTTTACAGGGCTTTGCGCCGTAGTATGACGGCTTGTTTCCAGGTTGTTAGCGCGAGATTATGCGATTTTCCAGATTTATCATCGGATTGACTACCACTATAGCGTTTAGCGTTCAGGCCGCGAATGTTGATGAATACATCAATCAGCTTCCTGCCGGGGCCAACCTCGCGCTTTTGGTACAGAAAGTGGGCGCTCCCGCGCCGCTCATTGATTATCACGGGCAACAGATGGCACTGCCAGCCAGTACGCAGAAGGTACTGACCGCGCTGGCGGCGCTGTTACAGCTCGGCCCGGACTTCCGTTTTACCACCACGCTTGAAACCAAAGGCAGTGTTGATAACGGTACGCTGAAAGGTGACCTTATTGCACGATTTGGCGGCGATCCGACGCTAAAACGTCAAGATATTCGCAATATGGTGGCAACGCTGAAAAAATCTGGCGTGCAAAATATCGAGGGTAACATACTCATCGATACCTCCATTTTTGCCAGCCACGATAAAGCTCCAGGCTGGCCGTGGAACGATATGACGCAGTGTTTTAGCGCCCCTCCGGCGGCGGCAATTATCGACCGTAACTGCTTCTCGATTTCGTTATACAGCGCCCAAAAAGCCAATGATATGGCGTTTATTCGTATCGCTTCTTACTACCCAGTCACCATGTTTAGCCAGGTCCGAACGCTGGCAAAAGGTTCACCGGATGCACAGTACTGTGAACTGGATGTCGTGCCAGGCGATCTGAATCGCTTTACCTTGACCGGCTGCCTGCCGCAGCGTTCCGAGCCGCTGCCGCTGGCGTTCGCGATTCAGGATGGTGCCAGCTACGCCGGGGCGATTATCAAAGACGAGCTGAAGCAGGCCGGGATCACCTACAGCGGTACCCTGCTACGTCAAACGTTGGTTAACGAACCAGGCACGGTGATTGCCAGCAAACAGTCGGCGCAGCTTCACGATTTATTGAAGATCATGCTGAAAAAATCAGACAACATGATTGCCGATACCGTCTTCCGCATGATTGGTCACGCGCGCTTCGGCGTACCGGGTACCTGGCGTGCGGGTTCTGATGCAGTCCGCCAGATCCTGCGTCAGCAGGCCGGTGTTGATTTAGGTAACACGATCATTGCCGATGGCTCAGGTCTGTCGCGACATAACCTGATTGCGCCGGCCACCATGATGCAGGCACTGCAATACATCGCTCAGCATGACAACGAACTGGATTTCATCTCGATGCTGCCGCTTGCCGGGCACGATGGTTCGCTCCAGTACCGCGCGGGTCTTCATCAGGCCGGTGTCGATGGCAAAGTGTCGGCAAAAACGGGATCCCTGCAGGGCGTCTACAACCTCGCAGGCTTTATCACTACCGCCAGCGGGCAGAGAATGGCGTTTGTACAGTATCTGTCGGGCTACGCGGTTTCGCCTGCCGATCAGCGCAACCGACGTATTCCGTTAGTCCGCTTTGAGAGCCGCTTGTATAAAGATATTTATCAGAACAACTGATTCAGTTCTTGCCGGATGGCAACGAACATAAAAAAACGGGCCGCATTTACGGCCCGTTGAATTTTGTAGGCCGGATAAGCGCAAGCACTCTCCGGCCACGAGATTAACGTTTGTAGATGAACTCAACGCCTTCTTCGTCGTCTTCGTCCCAATCGTCATCCCAGTCTTCGTCGTCTTCTTCAGCTTCGGCTGCCACTTCGTCAAGCTGCTGACGGTGGTAGTCATCCCACATGAATTCAACTTTCTCTGGCTGTTTCGCATCTTCAGCCTGCACAATTGGGTTCTCAATGATGAAGTTCATCACGTCCCAGCACAGGTCTTTAACGCCAATCTGGCTCGCCGCAGAGATCAGGTAGTGTTTACCTTCCCAACCCATGGCATCAGCAATCGCCTGTGCCTTGGCTTCCGCTTCGGCTTTATCCATCAGGTCGATTTTGTTGAACACCAGCCAACGTGGCTTACCGGCCAGCTTCTCGCTGTATTTCTCCAGCTCACCAACGATGATACGGGCGTTTTCAGCCGGATCGGAACCATCAATCGGCTCGATGTCGATGATATGCAGCAGGACGCGACAGCGCTCAAGGTGCTTGAGGAAGCGAATACCTAAGCCAGCACCTTCAGATGCGCCTTCAATCAGGCCAGGAATATCGGCAACCACGAAGCTCTTCTCGTTATCGACACGCACCACGCCAAGGCTTGGAACCAGCGTCGTAAACGGATAGTCCGCCACTTTCGGTTTCGCTGCAGAAACAGAACGGATGAAGGTGGATTTACCGGCATTCGGCATCCCCAGCATCCCAACGTCCGCCAGCAGCATCAGTTCGAGCTGCAGATCACGCTTATCGCCCGGCGTACCCATTGTCTTCTGACGCGGAGTACGGTTAACGGAAGATTTAAAACGGGTGTTACCCAGACCGTGCCAGCCGCCTTTCGCAACCATCAGGCGCTGACCATGTTTGGTCATATCACCCATAGTTTCGCCGGTGCCCTGGTCGATAACACGCGTACCGACCGGCACCTTGATGGTAACGTCTTTACCACGTTTACCGGTACAGTCGCGGCTCGCACCGTTCTGACCACGCTCAGCGCGGAAAGATTTTTCGAAACGGTAGTCGATCAACGTGTTCAGGTTTTCGTCGGCTTCCATCCATACGTCACCGCCATCACCACCATCGCCGCCGTCTGGACCACCGCGTGGAATATACTTTTCACGGCGGAAGCTAACGCAACCATTACCGCCATCACCTGCTACGACCAGGATCGTTGCTTCATCAACAAACTTCATTTTACTCTCCGTAAATCATTCGCCTGCGCGGGGTAACGGAACAACCGCTTCACGCTTACGCCACCGCCCCCAAAGGCGATGACCAATGGCGGAATACATCGCGCCCGCAACCACGATAAACGCACCGAGGTAACCTAAAAGGTTCAACATCGGTCGGGCGAAGAAATCGGGCCAGGCCATTGATAATAGATCTGAAAATAACAGTGTAAACAAGGGAGTAAGCGTCACTAGTGCGCTTACCTGTGCCGCCTGCCAGCGTGCCATGGCTTCCGCCAACGCCCCGTAACCAACCAATGTGTTCAGACCACAAAAGATCAGGCAGGCTAGCTGCCAGTCGCTCAGTTGCCCAATAACCTCGGGCTTTGCTAACGGCAACAGTGCTATCGTACATAAAGTGTACAATAAAAAAAGAATCTGCTGTGAGGCCATCCGCCGCAATAACACCTTTTGCGCGACGCCGTAACTCACCCAGACCATCGCCGCCCCGACCCCGAAGATAACGCCCCAGGTATAGTCAGTCAGACGAGTAAAAATTTCGACAAGGCTGGTGTTGAAAAACATCAGCAGGCCGCAGATCAGCATGATAGCGCCAATTATCTGCGTACCACGCATCTTCTCTTTGAGGATAAAGACGCTAGCAACCATCATGCCGACGGGTGAGAGCTGACCAATCACCTGTGACGCCGTTGGGCTGACATACTGTAGCGATGAGCTAAACAGAATGAAGTTACCGAACAGCCCCCCGGTGGCAATCAACAACAACACCAGCCAGCGTGGATCGCGGAAAACCCGTAGGGGAGGAAGTCTGCGCTTCCAGAACAAGATGAGGCCCAGACCGCAGCTCGCCATCAAGAAGCGGTAGAACACAATGGTAGGCGGTTCCATCACTTCCAGAACCTGTTTCATGGCGATCGGTAAGGCTCCCCAACAGATTGCTGTCGTGAGCGCCAAAAGAATGCCAATACCCGCCTGTTGCTTCATACCGGATTCCCTGTCCCGAGTTTTCCTGGCGTCGAATGTAAAAAGCCCCGCAACACGTTGCGGGGCTTTCATCCGTTACCGGGACGCGAAAAACTTATTCAGCAACAATGCTGATAAAACGACGGTTTTTCGGGCCTTTCACTTCGAATTTCACTTTACCGTCTGCTTTAGCAAACAGAGTGTGGTCTTTGCCGCAGCCTACGTTAGAACCAGCGTGGAACTGAGTACCACGTTGACGAACGATGATGCTACCAGCCAGAACGGATTCGCCGCCGAAGCGTTTTACGCCCAGACGTTTAGCTTCTGAGTCGCGACCGTTACGAGTCGAGCCACCAGCCTTTTTATGTGCCATTTAATCTGCTCCCCTTAACTTAAGCGCTGATGCCAGTGATTTTCACATCAGTGAACCACTGACGATGGCCTTGCTGCTTACGATAGTGTTTACGACGACGAAACTTAACGATTTTAACTTTCTCGCCACGACCGTGAGCAACAACTTCAGCTTTGATTACGCCGCCATCAACGAAAGGAACGCCGATTTTGACTTCTTCACCGTTTGCGATCATCAGAACTTCAGCGAATTCAACAGATTCGCCAGTTGCGATGTCCAGCTTTTCCAGGCGAACGGTCTGACCTTCGCTAACTCGGTGTTGTTTACCACCACTTTGGAAAACCGCGTACATATAAACTCCGCTTCCGCGCACAACTTTTTGTGATTCAGAGTGCGCTATAAATATTCACAATAGGGCGCGAATATTACGCAAAACGTGAGCCTTTGACAAGTGCTAGCATCAATAGATGCAGAAAAAAAAGACAACAGGCACGACAACGTTTATCTGGGGCATTTTTTCAGTACAATCGTAGGTACAACGCTAACGTAAAACCTTCGTTATCCCGTATGGATAAGTGGTAAACAGGACATTAAGCCCGGCTTTTGCGATGAATTTACAACAAATCAATGAGTTAACCGCGCAGGATATGGCGGGTGTTAATGCGACGATTCTTGAGCAGCTCAACTCGGACGTCCAGTTAATCAATCAGCTAGGTTATTATATCGTCAGCGGCGGCGGAAAACGAATTCGTCCGATGATTGCCGTACTGGCCGCTCGTGCCGTTGGCTATCAGGGAAATGCCCACGTCAATATCGCCGCGCTGATCGAATTTATTCACACTGCAACGCTGCTGCACGATGACGTCGTCGATGAGTCCGACATGCGCCGCGGTAAAGCAACGGCAAATGCGGCCTTTGGTAACGCAGCCAGCGTGCTGGTTGGCGACTTTATCTATACGCGTGCCTTCCAGATGATGACCAGCCTCGGCTCGCTGAAAGTGCTGGAAGTTATGTCTGAAGCGGTCAACGTGATTGCCGAAGGCGAAGTGCTGCAGTTGATGAACGTCAATGACCCGGACATCACCGAAGAAAACTACATGCGCGTGATTTACAGCAAAACCGCGCGCCTGTTTGAAGCGGCGGCCCAATGTTCAGGTTTGCTTGCCGACTGTACGCCAGAGCAGGAGAAAGGGTTGCAGGATTATGGCCGCTACCTGGGTACCGCTTTCCAGCTGATTGACGATTTGCTCGACTACAGCGCCGATGGTGAGACGCTGGGTAAAAACGTTGGCGACGATCTCAACGAAGGCAAACCGACGCTGCCACTGTTACACGCCATGCGTAACGGTACTCCTGAGCAAACGCTGCTGATTCGTGGCGCAATTGAACAGGGCAATGGCCGGCATCTGCTTGAGCCAGTGCTCGAAGCGATGGCAGCCTGTGGCTCTTTGGAATGGACGCGCCAGCGTGCTGAAGAAGAAGCCGATAAAGCGATTGCCGCCCTGGCACCGCTGCCTGATACCCAATGGCGTGATGCGCTCATCGCACTTGCCCATATCGCCGTTCAGCGCGATCGTTAATCCCTTCCCGCGCTTTGCGCGGGAAAATTCCTAAAAAATCTCAAACATGCCTAAGTTGCTGCAAAAAATTATCTTTTTCTGAATTTAATCACACTTACAAGAACTTTTTAGAATCCAATCGAAAAGCGCGATACAGTACAGACTTCACTCAACATGGCGATTTAAACACCGCTCTCAAGGAGGAAGTATGGATACGTTTACCGACTGGCATCCGGCAGATATTATCGCGGGGTTACGCAAGAAAGGTACATCAATGGCCGCAGAATCGCGTAAGAACGGTCTCAGTTCTTCGACGTTAGCGAATGTGCTGTCACGTCCGTGGCCGAAAGGTGAAGTGATTATTGCGAAAGCGCTGGAGACCGATCCGTGGACGATCTGGCCATCGCGCTATCACGATCCCATCACTCACGAATTTATCGACAGAACGCAGATGATGCGACAGTCTAAGAAGAGTAAATAACGCCCTCAAGACAAGCCTGAGGGCGTTTATAAGCGGCAGCGATTACTCGCCTTTAATACGCTCGATATTCGCGCCTAATGCGCTCAGCTTGTCTTCAATACGCTCGTAGCCACGGTCGATATGGTAGATACGATCCACGATCGTGGTGCCCTGAGCAATACAGCCAGCCAGAACGAGACTTGCAGAAGCGCGCAGGTCAGTTGCCATCACCTGAGCCCCGGAGAGCTGCTCAACGCCGTGACAAATCGCGGTGTTGCTTTCGATTTCCGCGCGAGCGCCCATACGGATCAGTTCCGGAATGTGCATGAAGCGGTTTTCGAATACCGTTTCAGTGATGACGCCGGTCCCTTCTGCCACCATATTCAGCAGAGTGAACTGTGCCTGCATGTCCGTCGGGAACGCCGGGTGTGGCGCAGTACGCACGTTCACCGCTTTTGGACGTTTGCCGTGCATATCAAGGCTAATCCAGTCTTCGCCGACTTCAACATCAGCGCCAGCTTCACGCAGCTTCGCCAACACAGCGTCCAGCGTATCAGGCTTAGCGTTACGGCAGACAATTTTACCGCCGGAAATCGCCGCAGCGACCAGGAAGGTGCCGGTTTCAATACGGTCTGGCAGAACGCGATACACGCCGCCGCCCAGGCGTTTGACGCCTTCAATGGTAATGCGATCGGTACCCTGCCCCGTCACTTTAGCGCCCATCGCGTTGAGGAAGTTCGCCGTATCGACGATTTCCGGCTCACGCGCGGCGTTTTCAATGATGGTAGTGCCTTCCGCCAGCGTTGCGGCAGTCATGATAGTGACGGTCGCGCCAACGCTAACCATGTCCATCACGATATGTGCGCCTTTCAGGCGACCATTGACGGATGCTTTAACGTAGCCTTCTTCCAGCTTAATTTCTGCGCCTAACTGCTCAAGGCCAGAGATGTGCAGGTCAACCGGACGCGCACCGATGGTACAACCGCCAGGCAGAGAAACCTGACCCTGACCAAAACGCGCCACTAACGGACCCAGCGCCCAGATAGAGGCACGCATGGTTTTCACCAGGTCGTATGGCGCACAGAATACATCTACCGGGCCTGCGTCGATCCATACCGAACCATTACGCTCTACCTTCGCACCCAGCTGAGTCAGCAGCTTCATGGAGGTATCGACGTCTTTCAGTTTTGGTACGTTCTGAATCTCAACCGGGTCTTCTGCCAGCAAAGCGGCAAAAAGAATCGGCAGGGCAGCATTCTTAGCACCGCTAATGGTGACCTCGCCCTGAAGGCGGGTCGGCCCCTGCACACGAAATTTATCCATCAAATCTAATCTCTGTTAAGTATTCACGTTCGCCACCGGAAAAGTGATGCCACTTTTCCCCTGGCTCAAAAACCGTTGAGTTTGCGATCGCGCGCCCACTCTTGCGGGGTATACGCTTTAATCGACAGGGCATGAATGCGGTTGTCCGCAATGTACTCCATCAGCGGGGCATAGACAGTTTGCTGTTTCTTAACCCGGCTCATGCCGTCAAACATCTCACCCACAACAATCACCTGGAAGTGACTGCCATCACCAGAAACGAGAACTTCCTGAAGGGAGAGTGCATTCATCAGCACGGTCTGAATTTCATTATTTTCCATAGGTTCGCATTTCATTTGAGAGTGAAAACAGCCCCACATCTTAGAGGAAAGTGGCGCAGTCTTAAACAAGCAAAAAGCCCCATCCTTGAGATTGATGGGGCTTTAAGAATATTGGAAGCAATAACGCACTGAAATTTTTAAGGGATCATATCTTCGGGCAAATTGTACAGCCCTTTCAGCGTAGCCACTTTTTCGCTCACGCCTTCCACACTTGCCGTACGGCCCTGAGCGCGTATCAGCTCAATCAGATGCACCAGCAGCGCCAGACCCGCCGTATCGACACGGCTCAGGCCCTTGAGGTCAATCACCGACACGCCCTGCGTTGCGTCCATTCTGGCGTCCCACAGGGACACCAGAAAGTCCTGATCCAGTTCACCGTGCAGCGACAGGCGTTCGCCGTCTCGCGTCCAGCTTAACTGTTCGGCCATTATTTTTTCTGTTCCAGGGTAATCGGCTGCGCAGAGATGGATTTCAGCTGTGCGGTCAGGCCATCAATACCTTTAGTACGCAGCAGATCGCTCCACTCGTTTTGCTTGGTGGTGATCATGCTCACCCCTTCAGCAATCATATCGTAAGCCTGCCAGTTACCCGTCTGGGTATTTTTACGCCACTGGAAATCCAGGCGTACCGGCGGACGGCCGTTCGGATCGTTGATGGTGACACGGATAGGAATGATAGTCGCATCGCCCAGCGCTTGTTCAGGGGCAACCTGATAAGTCTGACCGTGATACATCGCCAGCGCCTGACCATAAGCCTGCTTCAGGTATTCATGAAACGCGGCGAAGTAGGCATCGCGCTGCGCCGGAGTTGCGTCTTTGTAGTAACGGCCCAGCACCAATGCACCCGCGTATTTCACCTGGACGTACGGCAGCAGTTCCTGATCCACGATATCACGCAGATAGTTCGGGTTAGAACGAATCTTAGGTTGTTCAGCCTTCAGGCGATCGAACGTCTTCTGCGCCGCTTCGTTCATCAGTTTGTAAGGGTTAGTCTGGTCTGCCGCCGTGGCTGCCGTTAATGGGGCAATCACCAGCATGGCAACCATCAGTAAACGTTTAAACATGTCGAGTATCTCCTGAGATTAATTCGTCGAGCCAGTAGCAGGCGCCGCCGTATCAGTATGTCCGTCGGTTGAATTCTTCGCATCGCCTGAATTCTGATTGTCGCCGCCTTTATTGCTATAAAGGAACTGACCAATCAGATCTTCGAGCACCATCGCCGATTTCGTGTCCTGGATAATGCTGCCATCTTTAAGGATAGACGTTCCCAGTTCCGGGTCTTCAAAGCCGACGTTCAGCGCCAGATACTGCTCACCCAGCAAACCTGAAGTCCGAATGGCCAGCGAGCTGGTATCCGGAATATGGTTATAGGTGTCTTCAATATCGATAGCGATACGCGGTAGATACGTTTTCGGATCGAGGCTGATATCAGCAACTCGTCCAATCACCACGCCGCCAATACGCACCGGAGAACGGCTCTTCAGGCCGCCGATGTTATCGAAGGTGGCGTATACGCGGTAGGTTGGCTCCGATTTTATCGACGACACATCTGCGGCCTTCAGGCACACAAACAGTGCCGCCAGCAGGGCAATCAACAAAAAAATACCGACCCAGATTTCACTCTTTTTCGTTTGCATTCACTCAATTCCCAAACATCAGTGCCGTCAGCACAAAGTCCAGCCCAAGAACCGCCAGCGACGCATGCACCACGGTACGGGTGGTCGCGCGGCTGATTCCGGCAGAAGTGGGGATCGCATCGTAACCGTTAAATAACGCAATCCATGTCACCGTAATGGCGAAAACAACGCTCTTAATCAGGCAGTTCACCAGATCAAGACGCCAGTCCACCGCATTTTGCATCGCCGACCAGAAGAACCCGGCGTCAATACCTTTCCAGCTCACGCCAACCAGCGAACCACCCCAGATGCCTACCGCGACGAAAATAATCGTCAGCAGCGGCAGGGAAATCACGCCGGCCCAGAAGCGAGGAGAGATCACACGACGCAGGGGATCCACCGCCATCATTTCCATACTGGAAAGCTGCTCGGTGGCGCGCATCAGACCGATTTCGGCGGTCAGCGCCGAACCGGCGCGCCCGGCGAACAGCAGTGCGGCAACAACTGGTCCTAGCTCACGTAGCAGCGATAGCGCCACCAGCATGCCGAGACTGGTCTCAGCGCTATAGGTGGTCAGCACCAGATACCCTTGTAGCCCCAGCACCATGCCGATAAACACACCCGACACGATGATGATGACCAGCGAAAGTACGCCGACGTTGTACAGTTGGCGAACCAGCAGCGGCGCATGCTTGCGAAACTCCGGCTTGCCAACAACGGCATTGAATAACATTAACCCAGCTCGCCCAAACGTCGCGATGGTCTTAATTCCGCGATGTCCAAGCGCTGCCAGTGCATTTAACAGCATGAGTCGTTTAGCTCCCTGTACCGATGAGGTCGCGGCGATAATCGCCCGCAGGAAAACGGAATGGCACCGGGCCATCGGCGATACCGTCGAGGAACTGGCGCACTCGAGGATCGGCGTTTTCCTGCAACGAGGTGGCGCTACCGTGAGCGATGATTTTCTGGTCTGCCATGATGTAAGCGAAATCCGCAATACTCAGCACTTCCGGCACATCGTGAGAAACCACAATACAGGTGACACCCAGCGCACTGTTGAGTTCGGAAATCAGCTTAACCAGTACGCCCATGGTAATGGGATCCTGACCAACAAACGGTTCATCAAACATGATGAGATCCGGCTCAAGCGCAATGGCTCTCGCCAGCGCAGCGCGTCGCGCCATGCCGCCGGACAGCTCAGATGGCATTAGCTTCGCCGCACCGCGCAGGCCGACGGCCTCCAGCTTCATCATCACCGTGCTTTTCAGCAACGGCGCGGGCAAATTGGTATGCTCACGAATCGGGTAGGCGACGTTATCAAACACGTTCAGATCGGTGAACAATGCACCCGATTGAAACAGCATACTCATGCGCTTACGCACGGTATAAAGACGGGAGCGCGACATTTGCGGCACGTTCTCACCGTCAAAGAGGATTTCTCCGCTATCCGGGGGGATCTGCCCACCAATAAGGCGCAGCAGCGTGGTCTTGCCAATCCCCGACGGCCCCATTATCGCGGTGATTTTGCCGCGTGGCACCGAAAGCGATATGTTGTCGAAAATGACGCGATTGCCACGAGAAAACGTGACGTCACGCATATCGACCAGATTCGCTAGATTTTGGCTCATAGGCTTACCTTTCCAGGTCCTTAACTAGGGCAAACTCCTGCTTGCCCCTGCATTCTTACAGAATCCTAACCGCTCTGGTTAACGAAATCTGGCATTTGTTTTACTTTTCCTGCGCATAAAGTCAAAATTAGGAATTCGTTACGCCCAGATGTGCGGGCCGACGATTATACCCGAATAAAGGATTTTAGATGCTCTTAGCTACGGCTCTGTTAATTATTGGTTTACTTCTGGTGGTATACAGCGCTGACCGCCTGGTGTATTCCGCGTCAATTCTTTGCCGTGCTTTAGGGATCCCGCCGCTGATTATTGGCATGACTATTGTCAGTATAGGCACATCGCTACCGGAAATTATTGTTTCCGCCGCCGCCTCGCTTCACGGGCAGGTCGATGTGGCCATCGGTACCGCTATCGGATCCAATATCGTCAATATCCTGCTGATCCTCGGGCTCACCGCGCTGTTCCACCCGTTTACCGTGCATTCTGATATCCTGCGCCGCGAAATACCGCTAATGTTGGTAGTGAGCCTGCTGGCAGGATATGTGTTGTATGATGGCGAGCTGTCCCGCCTCGACGGCATGTTTTTATTTATTCTCACCGTCCTGTGGCTGTTGTTTATCATTAAAATAGCCCGGCTGGCCGAACGTCAGGGTAATGACAAATTTACGCAGGAGCAGCTAGCCGAGCTGCCGCGCGACGGTTCGTTACCCGTCGCCTGCTTATGGCTTGGTGTCGCACTCATCATCATGCCAATGGCGACCCGCATGGTTATAGATAATGCCACGGTGATGGCGAACTATTTCGCCATGAGTGAACTGACCATTGGCCTGACTATTGTGGCGCTAGGCACCAGTCTGCCTGAACTGGCCACCGCAATTGCCGGGGTACGTAAAGGCGAGAATGATATCGCTGTCGGCAATATCATCGGCTCCAATTTCTTTAATATCGCTATCGTTTTGGGGATCCCTGCCGTTATCGCGCCAGGACAATTTAACCCACTCGCGTTCAGTCGAGACTATGGCGTAATGGTATTGGTCAGCGTTGTTTTCGCCCTACTGTGCTGGCGCCGCCGCCAGATAGGCCGTGGCGCGGGCTTGCTGTTGATCGGCGGATTTATGGTATGGCTGGCACTGCTCTGTTGGGGCACGCCGCTTTTCATCGAATGAATCGGGATAACACTATGTCGCAAATAGATTTGCAGCCGAATTTCGATTTCCTGCAGGCGGGAAAAGAAGTTCTGGAGATTGAACGGGAAGGGCTGGAACAGCTCGATCAATACATTAATCAGGATTTCAGCGACGCCTGCGAGAAGATTTTCTACTGCAGCGGCAAAGTCGTGGTGATGGGGATGGGCAAGTCCGGGCATATTGGCCGTAAGATGGCGGCGACCTTTGCCAGCACGGGGACCTCGTCGTTCTTCGTCCATCCCGGCGAAGCGGCTCACGGTGACTTAGGCATGGTCACGCCGCAGGACGTGGTTATCGCCCTGTCCAACTCCGGCGAGTCCAATGAAATTCTGGCGCTGATCCCGGTGCTGAAACGCCTGCGCGTGCCGCTTATCTGCATGACCAGTAAGCCTGACAGCAGCATGGGGCGTGCCGCCGATATTCATCTGTGCGTGAAGGTACCGCGCGAAGCCTGTCCGTTAGGGCTGGCGCCGACCTCCAGCACTACCGCGGCACTGGTGATGGGCGATGCCCTTGCCGTCGCGCTATTAAAAGCACGTGGCTTTACGGCAGAAGATTTTGCTCTGTCACACCCCGGTGGCGCACTCGGCCGCAAGCTGCTGCTGCGGGTTAACGATATCATGCACACTGGCGATGAAATTCCGCACGTCAGCATCGATGCTTCGCTGCGCGATGCGCTGCTGGAAATTACCCGTAAGAACCTGGGTATGACCGCCATCTGCGATGACAATATGCAGATTAAAGGCATTTTCACCGACGGTGACCTGCGCCGGATCTTCGAAAATGGCGTTGACGTTCGCACTCTCGGCATTGCCGACGTGATGACGCCGGGCGGTATTCGTATTCGCCCAGGAATGCTGGCGGTGGACGCCCTGAACCTGATGCAATCACGTCATATCACCTGCGTGCTGGTTGCCGATGGCGACCATCTGCTAGGTGTGATACATATGCACGACCTACTGCGCGCAGGCGTAGTGTAATCAAGGATATAAAGAATGAGTCATGCTGTTACCCCGGTCGCCACCTGTTATGGCCCGGTGAGCCCACAATTTATTGCGCAGGCGGAAAAAATTCGCCTGTTGATCCTCGATGTTGACGGGGTGCTCTCGGACGGCCTTATCTATATGGGTAACAACGGTGAAGAGCTAAAAGCCTTCAACGTGCGTGATGGCTACGGTATTCGCTGCGCCCTCACCTCAGGTATCGATGTGGCGATTATTACCGGGCGAAAAGCTAAACTGTTAGAAGACCGTTGCACAACGCTTGGCATCACCCATCTCTATCAGGGGCAGTCAGATAAGCTCATCGCCTACCGCGAACTGCTGGCGAAGCTCGACGTGCAGCCGGATGAAGTTGCCTACGTTGGCGACGATTTGATTGACTGGCCGGTGATGGCAGAAATCGGCTTAAGCGTCGCCGTTGCCGATGCGCACCCGCTGCTGCTGCCACGCGCAGATTACGTCACCCGTATTGCGGGTGGCCGCGGCGCTGTCCGCGAAGTGTGCGACCTGTTACTGCTGGCACAAGGTAAGCTGGACGAAGCCAAAGGGCAATCGATATGAGTAAAACCAGACGTTGGGTGATTATTCTGCTCGCACTGACGGCACTGGTCCTCATCGGCCTGAATCTTGCCGACAAGGACGATACCAGCCAGTATGTGGCGAATGCCAATGATCCGACCTATCAAAGCGAACATACCGATACCGTGGTTTACAGCCCGGAAGGCGCGCTCAGCTACCGGTTAATTGCCGAGCACGTGGAGTATTTTTCCGATCAGGCACTGTCGTGGTTTACCCGCCCGGTACTGACAACTTTTGATACTAATAAAGTACCAACCTGGTCGATTAAAGCAGATAAAGCCAAACTGACTAACGATCGCATGCTGTACCTCTACGGGCACGTTGAAATCAACGCGCTGACAGAAGATGCACAACTGCGTAAGATTACGACGGATAATGCCCAGGTGAACCTGATTACTCAGGACGTTGCCTCTGACGACCTCGTGACGTTATACGGAACATCATTTAATTCCAGCGGCCTGAAAATGCGCGGCAATTTACGCAGCAAAACCGCCGAGCTGATTGAAAAGGTTAGAACCTCTTATGAAATTCAGAACAAACAAACTCAGCCTTAAGCTGGCGCTCGCGGGTTCCTTGTTAGCGGCTAGCCTGCCGGCAATGGCGCTTACCGGAGATACCGATCAGCCGATTCATATTGAATCCGATCAGCAGTCGCTGGATATGCAGGGCAATATTGTTACCTTCACCGGCAACGTGGTGGTGACGCAGGGCACGATCAAAATTAATGCCGACAAAGTCGTGGTGACTCGCCCGGCGGATCAAAAGGGCAAAGAGGTGATCGACGGCTACGGTAATCCGGCGACCTTCTACCAGATGCAGGACAACGGCAAACCAGTGAAAGGCCATGCGTCAAAAATGCACTATGAACTGCAGAACGATTTCGTGGTGCTGACCGGCAACGCTTATCTTGAGCAGCTTGATAGCAATATTAAAGGCGACAAGATTACCTACCTGGTGAAAGAGCAGAAAATGCAGGCGTTTAGCGACAAAGGTAAACGCGTCACCACCGTTCTGGTTCCGTCGCAGATTCAGGACAAATCCAAAGGCCAGGCCCCGGCCCAGAAAAAGAGTAACTAATTCGTTATGGCGACATTAACTGCAAAAAACCTGGCGAAAGCATACAAAGGCCGTCGCGTCGTGGAAGATGTCAGTCTGACCGTGAATTCCGGTGAGATTGTCGGCCTTCTCGGGCCTAACGGCGCGGGTAAAACCACTACCTTCTACATGGTGGTAGGGATTGTTCCGCGCGACGCCGGCAATATCATCATCGATGATGAAGACATCAGCTTACTACCGCTGCACGCCCGTGCCCGTCGCGGGATTGGCTATCTGCCGCAGGAAGCTTCTATTTTCCGTCGTCTGAGCGTCTATGACAACCTGATGGCGGTGCTACAGATCCGTGACGATCTGAGCGCCGAACAGCGTGAAGACCGCGCCAAAGAGCTGATGGAAGAGTTCCACATTGAACACCTGCGTGACAACTTAGGCCAGGCACTCTCCGGTGGTGAGCGCCGCCGTGTAGAAATTGCCCGTGCGCTGGCGGCAAACCCTAAATTTATCCTGCTGGATGAACCGTTTGCCGGCGTTGACCCGATCTCTGTTATCGACATCAAACGTATTATCGAACACCTGCGCGACAGCGGCCTTGGCGTCCTTATCACCGACCATAATGTGCGCGAAACATTAGCGGTCTGTGAGCGCGCCTATATCGTCAGCCAGGGGCATTTGATTGCCCACGGAACACCTCAAGAGATCCTACAAGACGAACAAGTTAAACGCGTGTATCTTGGGGAAGACTTCAGACTCTGATAGGGTATGGTTAACGACGTTAGCGGGAGAGATTCGTTCTGAACATGAAGCAAGGTTTGCAATTAAGGCTCAGCCAACAGCTTGCCATGACGCCGCAGTTGCAACAGGCGATCCGTCTGTTGCAATTGTCAACGCTGGAACTTCAGCAAGAACTCCAGCAAGCACTGGAAAGCAATCCGCTGCTTGAGCAAACCGATCTTCACGAGGAAGTAGAAACCCAGGAAACCGTTGATACCGAAACGCTGGATAGCGTCGACGCGCTGGAAAAGGCAGAGATGCCTGAAGAGCTGCCGCTAGACGCTAGCTGGGATGAAATCTACACCGCCGGGACGCCGTCAGGCACCGGGGTTGATTATCAGGACGACGAGCTGCCGGTCTATCAGGGTGAAACCACCCAGTCCTTGCAGGACTATCTGATGTGGCAGGTTGAGCTGACGCCGTTTACCGACACCGACCGCGCCATTGCCACGTCGATTGTTGATGCCGTAGATGAAACGGGCTATCTCACCGTCACGCTGGAAGATATTCGTGAGAGTATCGGCAATGACGAAATCGGCCTTGATGAAGTGGAAGCGGTTCTTAAACGTATCCAGCGCTTCGATCCGGTTGGCGTAGCCGCTAAAGATCTGCGTGACTGCCTGTTGATCCAGCTTTCACAATTCAGCCCAGACACACCGCGAATTACCGAAGCACGGCTGATCATTGCCGAGCATCTTGATCTCCTCGCCAACCATGACTTCCGCTCGCTTATGCGCGTCACGCGTCTGAAAGAAGACGTATTGAAGGAAGCCGTCGATCTAATTCAATCGTTAGATCCGCGCCCGGGCCAGTCGATCCAGACCGGTGAGCCGGAATACGTGATTCCTGACGTATTGGTCCGTAAGGTCAACGGCCGCTGGATGGTTGAGCTGAATGCCGACAGTATTCCGCGTTTGCAGATAAACCAGCACTACGCTGGTATGTGTAATAACGCCCGTAACGACGCCGATAGCCAGTTTATCCGCAGCAACCTGCAGGATGCCAAATGGCTGATTAAGAGTCTTGAGAGCCGTAACGATACTCTGCTGCGCGTCAGTCGCTGCATCGTTGAACAGCAGCAGGCCTTTTTCGATCTCGGCGAAGAACATATGAAACCGATGGTGCTGGCGGATATCGCCCAGACCGTCGAGATGCACGAGTCCACGATTTCGCGTGTTACCACGCAAAAGTATTTGCATAGCCCACGGGGCATTTTTGAGCTTAAGTATTTCTTCTCCAGCCACGTGAGTACCGAAGGCGGAGGCGAAGCCTCTTCCACGGCAATTCGCGCATTGGTGAAGAAATTAATTGCCGCGGAAAATCCCGCGAAACCACTGAGCGACAGTAAACTGACCACCCTGCTCTCTGAACAGGGTATCATGGTGGCACGGCGTACCGTTGCAAAGTACCGAGAGTCTTTATCCATCCCGCCGTCTAACCAGCGTAAACAACTGGTCTGACTCTACTGATAAGGAAGACACTATGCAGCTCAACATCACTGGACACAACGTCGAAATTACCGAAGCGATGCGCGAATTCGTCAATGCGAAATTCGTTAAGCTCGAACAGTATTTCGAGAGGATCAATCAGGTCTATATTGTGTTAAAAGTGGAAAAATTGACGCACATCTCGGATGCAACATTGCATGTTAACGGCGGCGAACTTCATGCCAGTGCGGAAGGGAAGGATATGTACGCCGCCATCGACGGCTTGATCGACAAACTGTCGAGACAGTTGAATAAACACAAAGATAAACTAAAACAACACTGATTGTCCGAGCGATCGCCCGATATGCCCCCGCATATCGGGCGGTGCTTAGGTGAAATTATGACAAATAATGATTCGGCTCTTCAACTGAGCAATGTCCTTAACCAGGAATGTACCCGCAGTGCAGTGCACTGTCAGAGTAAAAAACGTGCGCTGGAAATCATCAGCGAGCTGGCGGCTAAACAGCTTAGCCTGCCTCCGCAGGTGGTGTTCGAAGCCATTCTGACCCGTGAAAAGATGGGCAGTACCGGCATCGGCAACGGCATCGCTATTCCTCACGGTAAACTGGAAGAGGATACGCTGCGCGCGGTGGGTGTCTTTGTGCAACTGGAAACGCCGATTGCCTTCGACGCCATCGATAATCAGCCTGTTGATTTGCTGTTTGCGCTACTGGTGCCGGCCGACCAGACCAAAACCCACCTGCATACGCTCTCTTTGGTGGCGAAACGTCTGGCGGATAAAACCATTTGTCGCCGTCTGCGCTCGGCGCAGAGCGACGAAGAGCTCTATCAAATCATCACCGATACGGAAACCCACGATGATGAATAATGGACATCACATCGTACTGAGGAGAAACGGTACATGGTACTGATGATCGTCAGCGGCCGCTCTGGCTCGGGAAAGTCTGTTGCCCTGCGCGCGCTGGAAGATATGGGGTTTTACTGCGTCGACAACCTCCCGGTTGTGCTGCTGCCTGAGCTGGCAAAAACCCTGGCCGATCGTGAAATATCGGCGGCCGTCAGCATCGACGTGCGTAACATGCCGGAATCACCGGAAATCTTCGAACGGGCGATGGAAAGTCTGCCGGAGAACTTCTCACCTCAGCTACTGTTCCTTGATGCCGACCGCAACACGCTGATTCGTCGCTACAGCGACACTCGCCGTTTGCATCCGCTGTCGAGTAAAAATCTGTCGCTGGAAAGCGCCATCGATGAAGAGAGCAATCTGCTGGAACCGCTGCGCTCGCGCGCCGACCTCATCGTTGATACTTCTGAAATGTCCGTCCACGAGCTGGCTGAAATGCTGCGTACCCGCCTGCTGGGTAAACGTGAACGCGAGTTGACGATGGTGTTTGAGTCCTTCGGCTTCAAGCACGGTATTCCAATTGACGCTGATTACGTCTTTGACGTGCGCTTCCTGCCAAACCCACACTGGGATCCGAAGCTGCGCCCAATGACCGGGCTCGATAAGCCGGTAGCCGCCTTCCTCGATCGCCATACGGAAGTACACAACTTTATTTACCAGACGCGTAGCTATCTTGAGCTATGGTTACCTATGCTGGAAACCAACAACCGCAGCTATTTAACGGTAGCCATTGGTTGTACTGGCGGTAAGCACCGTTCGGTCTATGTTGCCGAACAGCTGGCTGACTACTTCCGCTCGCGCGGTAAGAACGTGCAGTCTCGTCATCGGACGCTGGAAAAACGTAAATCATGACCGTAAAGCAGACCGTTGAAATCACCAATAAGCTGGGCATGCACGCCCGCCCAGCCATGAAGCTGTTCGAACTGATGCAGGATTTCGACGCTGAAGTGCTGCTGCGTAATGATGAAGGCACCGAAGCGGAAGCCAACAGCGTGATTGCGCTACTGATGCTGGACTCGGCCAAAGGGCGGCAGATTGAAGTCGAAGCCACCGGGCCGCAGGAAGTCGAAGCGCTGGCAGCGGTGATCGCGCTGTTTAACGCCGGTTTCGACGAAGACTAGACCGGATGGGGCGCTTGCGCCGCCATTCGGCTACAAGCTGGGTAACACCACGTGAATCAGGCTAATAAAGCTTATTCTCCCGCATAAACCCTTCCCCACCCAACTGCCTCATCTGGCGTAAAATCCACGCCTGACGACTGCGCACATAGCCTGACGGCGCATTAGCCTTGAAACGAATCGGGTTTGGCAGCACGGCAGCAAGCAGCGCCGCTTCCGCCATCGTCATTTTGCTAGCCGGTTTGTGGAAGTAGCGCTGAGACGCCGCCTCCACGCCAAACACGCCATCGCCAAACTCGGCGATATTCAGGTAGACGGTCAGAATGCGCTTCTTGCTCCACACGGTCTCAATACCGAGCGTCAGACCGGCCTCTAAGCCTTTGCGCACCCAGCTTCGTCCATCCCACAGAAACAGATTTTTCGCCGTCTGCTGCGACAGAGTAGAAGCCCCGCGAATACGGTTTTCGTTGCGCTCATTGTGGGCCAGCGCTTTTTCAATTGCCGATACATCAAACCCCCAGTGATCGGGGAATTTCTGATCTTCTGCGGCAATCACCGCCAGCCCCATCCACGGTGACATCTCATCCATGCTGACCCAATCCGAATGAGCAACGTAGCTAAAGTTTCCCGTTAGCCACGCCCCAACCTGACGTTCAATCATCACTGCAGAAAATGGAACCGGTAAAATACTGAATAGCGCAATGCCGCCGCCCCAGAAAAGTGCCAGCAGCAACAACAGACGCCCTAACAGACGTTTAAGCCCCGCTACTCTTCTAAAAGCCATCTTCCTCACGCTAACCCTCTGACACTGATTAATATTTCTGATTAAGACGCTATGGTTCACACATTTTACTGATTCACGTAACAATCATTATAAGATTTGCTATCTTATTGAACGTGCAATCGTAATTCAGGTTGTGTCAAAAAAATCAAAATCATGTCAAGTATCTGACGCAACCACCAGTTCCCTGGTGTTGGCGCAGTATTCGCGCACCCCGGCTTGACCGGGGTCATTTTTTTCCAGCCGCCGCTACCCAGGCTTTCAATACCGCCACATCGTGTTGCCACTCAGACTTCATCTCTTCAACCCATTCACCGACGTTATCTGACCACGCGGGTAAATCGGGCGACTGGATCTGCTGTCCAAGCTGCTGCAAATGACGCAAGCCGATGGAGCCTGCTGCACCTTTGATTTTATGGCCTTCCTCAACGATCCCTTTCTTATCCCGGGCGGTCAGGTTAGATTCCAGCACCGACAGGTAGCCCGGCATCATCTTCTCAAACACGGTTAAACCGTCGGTAATCAGCTTCGGCCCAACCAGTTCGATGTACTGTTCCAGCATCGGAATATCCAGCAGCTGCTGCGATTTACCACTCTCAACAGGGGTCACGGCACTCTCCTCTTCGTCTTCAACGGTATCCCAGAATTTTTTGATCATCGCCGTCAGGGCCGGTACCGAGAGCGGTTTGCTCAGCACGTCGTCCATGCCTGCGTCCATATACTCTTTTTTGTCTTTCAGCACGTTAGCCGTCAACGCCACCAGCGGCGGCAGATCGTCGGCGTGGTATTTACGCGTCAGCTCGCGGGAGATATCCAGCCCGGTCATGTCCGGCAACTGAATATCCAGCAACACCAGGTCATATTCACCCGGAGTGAACATCTCCAGCGCGGCTTTACCGGTCATGGCGACATCGACGCTGTTACCCAGCTTCTCGAGCACCGAGCGGGCAACAATCACGTTCAATTCGATGTCTTCCACCAACAGTACGTGCAGCGCTGGCAGCGGCATATCGTCTTCTTCAAACGCATCTTCCACTTCTTCAGCCACCGCCGGCGCATGCACCGTCAGGGTAAAGACCGAGCCGTGTCCCGGCTGGCTGGAAACTTCTATATCACCGCCCATACTTTTCGCCAGGCGGCGTGAGACGGCAAGGCCGATCCCGGTGCCGGTGGCCGGTTTGCCACCCTGACTGTCTTTCACCTGATAATACATGGCGAAGATTTTATCCTGCTCTTCCTGCGGGATACCGATGCCGGAATCTTCGACCTCAAAGTGCAGCATATCGCCCACGTCGTAACGCACGCGCACCACCACATTGCCCTGCTGAGTAAATTTCACGGCGTTGCTAATCAGATTCCACAGGATCTGACGCAGACGGGTACCGTCGGTAATCACTTTATGCGGGAGCGGCAGCGTCGGCTCCATCACGAAGCGTAGCCCTTTTTGCTGCGCCTGCAGACCGGAGAGGTTTTCCAGATCGGCCAGAAAACCGGTGAAGTCGACAGGCTGGTTATCCAACTGGACTTTACGGCGCTCCATTTTGTCCATGTCGATAATATCGTTAAAGATATTACCCAGCGTCACCGCCGATACGTGGATGGTTTTCAGGTACTTCTCCTGCTCGGCGGTCAAATGGGTGTCGAGCAGAATACGGCTCAGCCCAACGATACCGTTTAGCGGCGTACGCAGTTCATGGCTGATGGTAGAGATAAAGGTGGTTTTATCGCGGCTGGCGCGCTCAAGCGCATCCTGATAGCGCTTACGTTCGGTAATATCACGGCCAAAGCCCATCAGACCGTGGCGTTTACCCACACGATCGTAGTACGGCACTTTGCGGATCTCAAAGCAGGCTTTACGCCCGTCGGGGTAATCGAGCCACTGTTCGTAGGTCAGCGAAACATTATGACGGAAAACTTTCTCATCGGTTTCAATGACTTTAGCCGCTGCTTCTGGGGTGTAAACCTCTTCAGGGTGCAGGTGAATCAGCTGCTTCTCGCTTTTGCCGGTCAGCAGCTCCATGGCGCGGTTACAGCCAGAAAACTCTTTATCTTCATTGCGATAGAAAACCAAATCCGGCGAGGCATCAAGGAAAGAGCGCAAGAAGGAGGATTGTTGTTCGAGGCGGATCTGCGTCTCTTCACGCTCCTGCATCTCGATTTTCAGTTGCTCCAGCGTCACCTGGCGTTCGGCCTCGGCGTTCTCACGGTCGCTAATCTCCTGATTAAGCTGCGAGATGTTGTCCTTAAGCTGCACGTTCAGCTTCAGATCGCGCTCGCGCATCTCTTCGAGTTTCTCCACCAGACGAGACAGTCGTTGCCGCGACTCTTCAAGCTGTTCCACCACCACCGACAGGAAATAGACCGCCCACGGGGTGATCAACAGGCCAAAGAAGATGGAGCGGATAACATCAATGCTTTCCACCTGGCCATGCAGCACCATGGTCACCGCCATTTGAACGACGATGGCCAACACCACCAGCGCCAGCGCCAGCAGCAAAGAGAAACGTACCAGACCCAACTTCATCATCAGGTCGACGTAATACTGGGCCAGCATACGGATTTGCTTCATGAGGAGTTCCTTAACAACGACATCGCTCAATAATACTCAATTCTGGGCGCGGCGCGGTAGGTTGTACGAAAAATGCGAGGATTATCTGTGAAATGGGCGACATGCAGGGAGCGATGAAGGCACCAGGAAGATCCCAGTGCCAATCCGGGGTCAACGTAAACGCCTCGCCCGCGCAATACTAATCAGGCTGAAGCCAAGGCGTACCCAGCGCCGAGCCCTGCACGCCGTGTTCATTAAGGTACTTATCCAGCTCGACCATCCCGGTCCAACGGTTCTCACACCACAGCGGCGCCAGCAGCGTTGGGCGGCGAGCGCTGGCGGAGATACGGTGATAAATCACCTCCGGCGGCGTGTGGCGGATCATCTCACCGGCGATGACCGTATAATCGTCCAGTTCGATCCCATTCAAACGCCCGGCTTGCCAGGCCTTCGCCATAATGCTGCCGGTCACGATGTGCAGCGGGTGCAGCTTAATGCCGTCGACACCGGTCTCAACCACCCGTTTAAGCGTCTCCAGACACTCTCCCTGCCCTTCTCCCGGCAAGCCAACGATAAGGTGGCTGCACACCTTCAAACCGCGCTCACGCGCCAGCCGTGTGGTTTGCTGGTAGCAGGCAAAATCATGACCACGATTAATACGGTGCAACGTTTTGTCGTGTGCGGTTTGCAGCCCCAGCTCCAGCCACACTTCGTAGCCCTGCTCGTGGTATTCGCTGAGCAGGTCGAGCACGGCTTCGGGCACGCAGTCCGGGCGCGTCCCCACGCACAGCCCGACGATATTGGCCTGGCTTACCGCCTGCTGGTACATCGAACGCAGCACCTGCACTTCGGCAAAGGTACTGGTATAGGCCTGGAAATAGGCCAGATAGCGTTTGGCGCGGTTCACCAGCTGCGCCTGATGCGCCAGCTGATCGGCAATCGACTTGTGCTGCTGCGCTTCATCGGCAAACGAGGCTACGTTGCAGAACGTACAACCGCCGCGTCCAATGGTGCCATCGCGGTTCGGGCAGCTAAATCCACCATGCAGCGTCAGTTTATGGACCTTTTCGCCATATCGACGCGTAAGATCGCCACCAAACATATTGACTAATTTTTGTAACTGCATAATCTGATAAACCGGCCTGAAGAAAGGGGCCAAGCCTGCCATTTTTAGTCTCGATCGGCGATGACCTGGATCAATCGCCATGAAGACCCTTTACCTCATTGCATAACAAATCAAAATAACTGCAATTTCATTCACAAGTGATGTGATTATTTTTGCTTATATCTGCCGACAAATTTGCAATAATCCACGCGTGGTTGAAAAACAGAGCGATCCCATATCCCCACACTCATTGCCAGCATTAAATGCTACTTAATGCGAGCAAAACAGCGCATAACGATTATCACAGCGCTTTCATATAGTGAGACAGATCACACTCACATCTGCCCTTCATTCCGTATTCTACGAGATCAAAACGTCACATTTTCTTTACTATTCATTGCGTTAATTACTCTATAGCACATTTCTGTATAAATAAGATTGCCATTTGACCTATGTATCGATTCCCGATAACTTGGAAATCCGCTGGAAGCTTTCTGGATGAGCAGCCTGCTCATCATATTTATGCAGTAATTGAGATTCCCTCTTAAGCAAGTCCTCAAACTTGTGTGACCTACGCGAAAAGGATAAAAGAGGGCGAATGCGAGGTAGGCAAAGAATGCCATACCCCGTCGCCATGCTCTTGCTGTGCCTTGCGCGCAATCGATTAAGAGGGTCTCTCGTAGAGCCTGGGGAGGTTCACTGATATGTTGTACGATAAATCCCTTGAGAGGGATAACTGTGGTTTCGGCCTGATCGCCCACATAGAAGGCGAACCTAGCCACAAGGTAGTGCGTACCGCTATACACGCACTGGCCCGCATGCAGCACCGTGGTGCAATCCTCGCCGATGGTAAAACTGGCGATGGTTGTGGTCTGCTGCTACAAAAACCTGACCGTTTCTTTCGCATCGTCGCCGAAGAGCGCGGCTGGCGCTTAGCGAAAAACTATGCCGTCGGGATGCTATTTCTCAATAAAGATCCTGAACTGGCCGCCGCTGCTCGCCATATTGTAGAAGAAGAACTGCAGCGCGAAACCCTGTCTATCGTCGGCTGGCGCGATGTGCCAACCAATGAAGGCGTGTTAGGTGAAATCGCCCTCTCTTCTCTGCCGCGTATTGAGCAGATTTTCGTGAACGCCCCTGCGGGCTGGCGTCCACGTGATATGGAACGTCGCCTGTTCATTGCGCGCCGCCGTATCGAAAAACGTCTCCAGGAAGATAAAGACTTCTACGTTTGTAGCCTGTCTAACCTGGTCAACATCTATAAAGGTCTGTGTATGCCGGCGGATTTGCCGCGCTTCTACCTGGATCTTGCGGACCTGCGCCTGGAATCAGCTATCTGCCTGTTCCACCAGCGCTTCTCCACCAACACCGTGCCGCGCTGGCCGCTGGCGCAGCCGTTCCGCTATCTGGCGCACAACGGTGAAATCAACACCATTACCGGCAACCGCCAGTGGGCGCGCGCCCGTACCTATAAATTCCAGACTCCGTTGATCCCGGATCTGCACGACGCCGCGCCGTTCGTCAATGAAACCGGCTCCGACTCAAGCTCGATGGATAACATGCTGGAGCTGCTGCTGGCAGGCGGTATGGACATCATTCGCGCGATGCGTTTACTGGTACCACCGGCCTGGCAGAACAACCCGGATATGGACCCGGATCTGCGTTCATTCTTCGACTTTAACTCCATGCACATGGAACCGTGGGATGGTCCTGCGGGTATCGTTATGTCCGACGGTCGCTACGCTGCCTGTAACCTGGACCGTAACGGTCTGCGCCCGGCACGCTACGTCATCACCAAAGATAAGCTCATCACCTGCGCCTCTGAAGTCGGTATCTGGGACTACCAGCCTGATGAAGTGGTCGAAAAAGGCCGTGTAGGCCCGGGCGAACTGATGGTTATCGACACCCGTTCTGGCCGTATTCTGCACTCGGCAGAAACCGATGACGATCTGAAAAGCCGCCACCCGTATAAAGAGTGGATGGAGAAAAACGTTCGCCGCCTGGTGCCGTTCGAAGACCTGTCTGACGATCGCGTGGGTAGCCGTGAATTGGACGACGATACCCTCGCCAGCTACCAGAAACAGTTTAACTACAGCGCGGAAGAGCTGGACTCCGTTCTGCGCGTGCTGGGCGAAAATGGTCAGGAAGCGGTCGGTTCAATGGGTGATGATACCCCGTTTGCCGTGCTCTCCAGCCAGCCACGCATTATTTATGACTACTTCCGTCAGCAGTTTGCGCAGGTCACTAACCCGCCAATCGATCCGCTGCGTGAAGCGCACGTCATGTCGCTGGCCACCAGCATTGGTCGTGAGATGAACGTCTTCTGCGAAGCGGAAGGCCAGGCGCACCGCCTGAGCTTCAAATCGCCGATTCTGCTGTACTCCGATTTCAATCAGCTCACCACGATGAAGGAAGAGCACTACCGCGCTGACACGCTGGATATCACCTTCGATGTGACTGAAACCAGCCTGGAAGAGACGGTAAAAACGCTGTGTGATAAAGCCGAACAGATGGTCCGCGACGGTACCGTTCTGCTGGTTCTCTCCGACCGTAATATTGCCAAAAATCGTCTGCCGGTGCCGGCACCAATGGCGGTAGGCGCGGTTCAGGCGCGTCTGGTAGATAAGAGCCTGCGCTGCGATGCCAACATCATCGTCGAAACCGCTAGCGCCCGCGATCCGCACCACTTTGCGGTGCTGCTCGGCTTTGGCGCAACGGCTATCTATCCGTACCTGGCCTACGAAACGCTGGGGCGTCTGATTGACACCCACGCTATCGAAAAAGATTACCGCACGGTGATGCTGAACTACCGTAACGGCATCAACAAAGGTCTGTACAAGATCATGTCCAAAATGGGCATCTCGACTATCGCCTCCTACCGTTGCTCCAAACTGTTTGAAGCGGTTGGCCTGCACGATGACGTAGTCAGCCACTGCTTCCAGGGCGTGGTTAGTCGTATCGGCGGCGCATCGTTCGACGACTTCCAGCAGGATCTGCTGAATCTGTCGAAGCGTGCCTGGCTGGCGCGTAAACCGCTGGATCAGGGCGGCCTGCTGAAATACGTCCACGGCGGCGAATATCACGCCTACAACCCGGACGTGGTGCGCACCCTGCAACAGGCGGTACAAAGCGGCGAATACAGTGATTATCAGGAATACGCCAAGCTGGTTAACGAACGCCCAGCGGCGACGCTGCGTGATTTGCTGGCGATTGCCCCGAACGGCGATACCGTTGATCTGGCCGACGTTGAGCCTGCCAGCTCGCTGTTCAAGCGTTTCGATACGGCAGCGATGTCTATCGGTGCGCTGAGCCCGGAAGCGCATGAAGCGCTGGCGGAAGCGATGAACAGCATCGGCGGCAACTCTAACTCCGGCGAAGGCGGCGAAGACCCGGCGCGCTACGGCACCAACAAAGTGTCGCGCATCAAACAGGTGGCTTCTGGCCGTTTCGGCGTGACGCCAGCGTATCTGGTCAATGCCGACGTCATCCAAATTAAAGTCGCTCAAGGCGCGAAGCCTGGCGAAGGTGGTCAGTTGCCGGGTGATAAAGTCACCCCGTACATCGCCAAACTGCGTTATTCGGTACCTGGCGTGACGCTGATCTCCCCGCCGCCGCACCACGATATTTACTCTATCGAGGACTTAGCGCAGCTGATTTTCGACTTAAAACAGGTTAACCCGAAAGCGATGATCTCCGTGAAGCTGGTTTCCGAACCGGGCGTCGGCACCATCGCCACCGGTGTGGCCAAAGCCTACGCGGATCTGATAACCATCGCCGGTTACGACGGTGGCACCGGGGCAAGCCCGCTTTCTTCAGTGAAATATGCCGGCTGTCCATGGGAACTAGGCCTCGTAGAAACTCAGCAGGCGCTGGTCGCTAACGGCCTGCGTCACAAGATTCGTCTGCAGGTTGATGGCGGTCTGAAAACCGGTGTGGATATCATCAAAGCGGCAATTCTTGGTGCGGAAAGCTTCGGCTTCGGTACCGGCCCGATGGTCGCGTTGGGCTGTAAATACCTGCGTATTTGTCACCTCAACAACTGCGCAACGGGCGTTGCAACCCAGGACGAAAAACTGCGTAAGAACCACTATCACGGCCTGCCGTTCAAAGTGACCAACTACTTTGAATTTATCGCCCGCGAAGTTCGCGAGCTGATGGCAAGCCTGGGCGTAACCCGCCTGGTGGATCTGATTGGCCGTACCGACCTGCTCAAAGAGCTGGAAGGCTTCACCGCCAAGCAGCAGAAGCTGGAGCTGTCTCGTCTGCTGGAAACTGCTGAACCGCATCCAGGTAAAGCGCTGTTCTGCACCGAGAACAACCCACCGTTTGATAACGGTGTGCTGAACGCTCAGCTGTTGCAGCAGGCTAAACCGTTTGTTGATGAGCGCCAGAGCAAAACCTTCTGGTTCGATATTCGCAACACCGACCGTTCTGTGGGCGCATCATTGTCTGGCTATATTGCGCAAACGCACGGCGACCAGGGGCTGGCATCAGACCCAATCAAAGCGCACTTCAGCGGTACCGCGGGCCAGAGCTTCGGCGTGTGGAACGCAGGCGGCGTTGAGCTGTACCTGACCGGCGATGCCAACGACTATGTCGGTAAAGGCATGGCGGGCGGCCTGCTGGCCATTCGTCCTCCGGTGGGCTCCGCCTTCCGCAGCCACGAAGCGAGCATTATCGGTAACACCTGTCTGTACGGCGCGACCGGTGGTCGTCTGTACGCTGCAGGCCGCGCGGGCGAACGTTTCGGCGTACGTAACTCCGGCGCGATTACCGTCGTCGAAGGTATCGGCGACAACGGCTGTGAATACATGACCGGTGGCATCGTCTGTATCCTCGGAAAAACGGGCGTTAACTTCGGTGCCGGTATGACGGGCGGCTTCGCCTACGTGCTGGACGAAGACGGTGATTTCCGCAAACGCGTGAACCCGGAACTGGTGGAAGTGCTGGGCGTCGAAACCCTGGCGATTCACGAAGAGCATCTGCGTGGTCTGATTACCGAGCACGTACAGCTGACCGGTTCATCACGTGGTGAAGAGATCCTGGCGAACTGGCCGGCGTTCTCCGCGAAATTCGCGCTGGTTAAACCGAAATCCAGTGATGTGAAAGCACTGTTGGGTCACCGTAGTCGTAGCGCAGCAGAGCTGCGTGTGCAGGCGCAGTAAGGGGTCATCATGAGTCAGAACGTTTATCAATTTATCGACCTGCAGCGCGTTGATCCGCCGAAGAAGCCGCTGAAGATCCGCAAGATCGAATTTATCGAGATTTACGAGCCGTTTTCCGAAGGTCAGGCCAAAGCGCAGGCAGATCGTTGCCTGTCCTGCGGCAACCCTTACTGCGAGTGGAAATGTCCGGTACACAACTACATCCCGAACTGGCTGAAGTTGGCCAACGAAGGGCGTATTTTTGAGGCAGCCGAGCTGTCACACCAGACCAACACCCTGCCAGAAGTCTGCGGCCGCGTCTGTCCACAGGATCGTCTGTGCGAAGGTTCCTGTACCCTGAACGATGAGTTCGGTGCAGTAACCATCGGCAACATCGAGCGCTACATCAACGATAAAGCGTTCGAAATGGGCTGGCGTCCGGATCTGACCGGCGTGAAGCAGACCGGTAAGAAAGTCGCCATCATCGGTGCTGGCCCGGCAGGCCTGGCCTGTGCCGATGTGCTGACCCGCAACGGTGTGAAGGCGGTGGTCTTTGACCGCCACCCGGAAATCGGCGGTCTGCTGACCTTCGGTATTCCGGCCTTTAAGCTGGAGAAAGAAGTCATGACCCGCCGCCGTGAAATCTTCACCGGCATGGGCATTGAGTTCAAACTCAACGTCGAAGTGGGCCGTGATGTTCAGGTGGATGACCTGCTGAAAGATTACGACGCCGTATTCCTCGGCGTGGGCACCTATCAGTCGATGCGCGGCGGGCTGGAAAACGAAGATGCCTCTGGCGTATTCGACGCTCTGCCATTCCTGATTGCTAACACCAAGCAGATCATGGGCTTCGGCGAAACTACCGACGAGCCGTATGTCAGCATGGAAGGCAAGCGCGTTGTGGTACTGGGCGGTGGCGATACGGCGATGGACTGCGTACGCACCTCCATTCGCCAGAACGCGACCCACGTTATCTGCGCTTATCGTCGTGACGAAGAGAACATGCCGGGTTCCAAACGCGAAGTGAAAAACGCGCGTGAAGAAGGCGTGGAGTTCCAGTTCAACGTTCAGCCTCTGGGCGTGGAAGTGAATGCCAACGGTAAAGTGTGCGGCGTGAAAATGGCTCGTACTGAGATGGGCCAGCCGGATGCGAAAGGCCGCCGTCGCGCGGAAATCGTTGCCGGTTCTGAACACGTAGTTCCGGCTGATGCGGTGGTGATGGCGTTTGGTTTCCGACCTCACAGCATGGAGTGGCTGGCAAAGCACAACGTGGAGCTGGATTCTCAGGGTCGTATTGTCGCGCCGGAAGGTAACGAGAATGCATTCCAGACCAGCAACCCGAAAATCTTTGCCGGTGGCGACATCGTGCGTGGTTCGGATCTGGTGGTGACGGCTATCGCTGAAGGCCGTAAAGCTGCTGATGGGATTATGAACTGGCTGGAAGTGTAACGCGCGTTCCCCCCTCACCCTAACCCTCTCCCCATTGGGGAGAGGGGACCGATAGTGCCAATTAACAAGCTTACGGTTTTCTCTCCCATCTCTGAGAGAGAAACCTTTTTGCCCAGCGTTACACCTGTGCGGTTTTCTCCCTCTCCCCATGGGAGAGCAGGCCGATAGTGTCAACACTCAAACTTACGGTTCCCCTCCCTTCTCTGAGAAAGAAACCTTTTTGCCCAGCGTTACATCTGCGCGGTTTTCTCCCTCTCCCTGTGGGAGAGCAGACCGATAGTGCCAACACTCAAACTTACGGTTCCCCTCCCTTCTCTGAGAGAGAAACTTTTTTGCCCAGCGTTACACCTGCGCGGTTTTCTCCCTCTCCCTGTGGGAGAGCAGGCCGATAGTGCCAACACTCAAACTTACGGGTCCCCTCCCTTCTCTGAGAGAGAAACCTTTTTGCCCAGCGTTACACCTGCGCGGTTTTCTCCCTCTCCCCGTGGGAGAGCAGGCCGATAGTGCCAACACTCAAACTTACGGTTCCCCTCCCTTCTCTGAGAGAGGAACCTTTTTGCCCAGCGTTACACCTGCGCGGTTTTCTCCCTCTCCCTGTGGGAGAGGGTCGGGGTGAGGGCATCAGCGCGAACCTTGACCACCACCTTCTTAATCTCTCCGGCTTCACCCACCACACACCCCGGCTTATGCGGCTCGCCCGGCATAAACACCGCAAACATCCCCGGTCTTAGCGTCACACTCTGCTCATATTCCATTACGGCACAAAGCTGATAATCCTCTTCCACATGCCATGCTTCGCACTGCCTTGCGGTTCCTGCGACGCCAAACAGAATCCGCTCCTCACCCCTCAGCAAAAGCTGGATATCGATGTATTGCGCATGCAGCTCCGCCTTTTTGCTTTCCGCAGGCTGCGTGGCAAAGGCCATCACGTTCATAAAAATATCGTCCCCGCGTAGCTCATAGCGCCCCGGGACTTTGTCCTGCGGGCGAGCGGCTAACGCCAGCGTGAGCGCCCCGGTCAGAACCGGATGTAGCCCCGCGGAGTCCAGCGCCTGAATATCACCTGTTACCATGCTTAATCTCCCTGAGCCAACAGCGCAGCCCCCAGTAATCCGGCATCATGCCGATAATGTGCCGGTTGTAATCTCACCTGATAGGCCGCAGGTTCCTGCGCCAGATAGGTTTCGACCTGCTCCAGATAACCTTCCGCTAACCCAACGCTGCCGCCAATCACCACGCACTGACAGTCGGTGGTCGCCTTCACATCGGCGATGAGTCTCGCCAGCGTCTGCGCCGAACGGTGAATCAACTGTGCAGCCTGTTCATTACCTTCTCCTGCGCGAAGAAAGATGGCTTTAGCATCACATCCCGCCAGTTCACCCTGCGCGGCAGCGGCAATCCCGCGCCCGGAAGCTATTGCCTCCACGCAGCCGCGACGGCCGCAGCCACACATTGGCCCGTCAGGATCGGCCAGCGTATGACCCAGATGCCCTGCCAGCCCACCTGAACCGCAAACCAATTTACCGTCGAGCACCACGCCGCCGCCCACGCCGGTAGAAACGGTGATAAACACCATGTCATGATAATCACCGCCCAAGGCATGGAATTCCGCCCATGCCGCAGCCTGGGCATCATTCACCGCCAGCGTGGGCAGGCCCGTTATCGCAGCCAGTGTTTCCGTCAGCGGGAAATTGAGTAATCCGCCCAGATTTTGCGGATTGATGGCCAACAGCATGCCGTCACGAATCATCCCGGTCGACGCAATCGCCACGCGGTCCGCGCGGGGAAAGAGCGGTGCTACAAGCGTCCGTAAAGCCGCTTGTAGCGCATCGGGTGTTTGGCTGGCGGGCGTGGATAACTCACGCCGTTCAAGAAGATTCAACGCATCATCCACCAGCGCAGCGGCCAGTTTGGTGCCGCCAATATCAATCGCCAGCGTCGTCATAGCACCGCCTGTTTTAACGCCGCGTTATACCACTGACAGATATGCTCCAGACGGGTAATCGCGGAACCCACCGTCACCGCCCACGCGCCGCGCCGCATCGCCTCAGCCGCCTGCGCCGGCGTGTTGTATCGCCCTTCGGCAATCACCCGACATCCTGCATCACTTAAGGTTTTCACCAGTTCAAAGTCCGGCTCATCGGGGGTTTCCGCCGTGGTGTAACCGGAAAGCGTGGTACCAATAATCTCAGCGCCTAGCTGCTGGCAGGCCATGCCATCTGCAAAAGTTGAGCAATCGGTCATCGCCACTAATCCGTGCTGGTGAATAGCTGCCAGCAGCGACGCCACGGTGGCTGGACGAATGCGGTCTGTACCGTCGATGGCGATGATATCGGCACCGGCCTGCGCCAGCGCGGCAACATCATCAGGGAAAGGGGTGATTCGCACCGGTGAGTCGTCCAGGTCACGCTTGAGAATGCCGATAATCGGAATAGAAACCACGGCACGGGTGGCGCTTAAATTGGCGATACCTTCAATACGCAGCGCCACGGCGCCCGCCTGCTCCGCCGCCAGCGCCATCGCGGCCACAATGTCAGGTTTATCGAGCGGGCTGTTGGGAACCGGCTGGCAGGAAACAATCAGGCCACCGGATTGCGCAATTCGTTGATTAAGCTGTTCAAGTAAAGACATCATCACTTCCTCATGGATTTGCCCGACAGACGCCGGGCTCCCTGGTTAACTTTTACTTTTTACCAAACCGCTTTTGCTGCTGCCCAGCGGCACTGCACCGCTAAACGGCCTACCATCGATGGCATCGTGGGCGCGTAATGCTTCCGGACGGATCCACCGCTGAACGCGCGTCGGCATATCGAGGCCAATCAGCAGGATAACCACAAAGGTCAGGCTGAAGGAGAGCGAACCCAGCGCGGTTCCCAGATCCAACCGCTGCGCGATCAGCGCACCGAGGATCGGCGCCAGCGCACCGCCAAGCGCACCGACGTTATAGGTAAAGCCCAGCCCCGCCGCACGCTGATCGGTATCGAAATAGCCGCCGATGAGTTTTGGTAAGATCCCGGAGATCCCCTGCCCCAGCATCTGCTGGAAGAAGAGTAAGAAGCCCAGTACCCAGACGTTGGTGCCGCCAATCGCAAACACTGGGATTATCAGTAGTTGCGAAGCCAGCAGGCTACAAACGTAGGCTTTACGGGTGCCCAGCCAGTCGCCGAGGAATCCACCCACGCAGCAACCTACCGCCGCGCCAAAGCCGCTAAAGAACAGCACATTAGCCACGGTGTGTGGGTCATAAGCTAGTTCGGTTTTCAGGTAGGTCGGCAATAACGCCTGAATCGGCCATGAGTAGAGGAAGGCGAACAGCACCACCACCATCAGCATTACCCCGGTTGGCCAGCGTTTACCGCTGCTCTGTACCATAAAGCTGATGAAGATAATGGCGCAGACCAGCCCCAGCAGCGCCACCAGCCCGGCAATGCGCGCTTCACCGGCAAAGCAGTACCACAGCGACGCCCCCGCCACACAGGTCATGATGATGTTCATCACCCGATACTGGCCGCGGTAGAGAATATCGACCATGGTGCGCACCGGCGCTTTACCTTCGTGCTTCTGCTTCCAATCTTCCGCTTCCGGAATGTTTTTACGCAGCCAGAGGGCGAATACGATCGGCACAATGCCGATGAAGAAGAGCGCTCGCCAGCCCCAAACGGGAACCACCAGGCTATAAACTTGCGCCGCGATTACTGCGCCAACGGAGAAACCGGAGATCAGGAAACCACTGGCCTTATTACGCAGCTGCTTCGGCCAGCTTTCGATGACGTAGGTGGCGCTGGAGCCGTATTCCCCCGCCATCCCCATGCCGATAACCAGACGGGCGATAAACAAAGAGGTGTAGCCGGGCGCGAAACCGCAGGCGAGCGTGCCCGCAGAGAAAAGGATAATACTGGTCACCATCGCCAGACGACGGCCGTAGCGATCGCCCATGGCCCCCAGCATCAGACCGCCAAACCAGCGGGAGATAAAGGCGGCGGAAATCAGGCTCGCCGCCTGGATCGTGGTTAAACCAAACTCGCCCTGGACTTCGGTCAGCACCAGCGCAATTAAGACGAAATCAAAACCATCAAGCAAGTACCCCAACCAGGCAGCGGAAAATGCCCGCCACTGTGCCCGGTTGAGATGGCGATACCACGGGATGTTCTGGGTTGTTGTACTCATGGTGAGTCTCCCGCGGTGGGCGATGCCCACGCGCTTTGGTATGAATGAGAGCGGAATTTCCCCTTACCCTCTCCCTTCAGGGAGAGGAGGCCGTCGAGTGCGGTATTAGCCACGCTCCTGCATCAGCTGCTGCGCCAACGCTTTTAATTCCGGTAAGAATTTTTCATCCACCGCCGCAAACGGTTTGCGGCACAGCGGTACGGAAACCACGTCCATGTAATGCAATACCGTTTTCAGTCCGCGGAACACGCCCACTTTGATAAGCAGGTCGATAACCTTATTACACTCACGCTGCAGATCCTGAGCCTTGCCGATATCCCCTTCTTTCAGCGCCTGTACAATCGCCATATAGCGCCACCCCATAATGTTATAGGTGCTGCCGATACCACCGTCCGCCCCCGCCAACAGGCCAGAAGCGAAGATTTCATCGTAGCCGTTGTAGAGCACCAGATCCGGATGCGCGCGGCGGATCTGTTCCATCTGATAAAGATCGCCAGAGGTTTGCTTCAGCGCGCCGACGCCAGGCAACGTCACCAGCGTGTTGATTTGATCCAGCGTTAGTTTTACCCCACTCAGCGCTGGAATGTTGTAGACCACCATCGGCAATCCATCAGCCGAATCGATAATGGCGCGATAGTGATCGCAATGTTCTTCAAAGCTGAACGGGTAATAGAACGGAGTAACAGCGGATACCGCATCGAAGCCATAACGTTTCGCTGCCGCCGCCAGTTGCTGGCTCTCCGCTGTGCTCACGCAGCCGACATGCGCGATCAATGCAATCTTGCCTTTGCCTTCCTCCGCTACGATTTCCAGCACTTCCTCACGTTCAGCCAGGCTCTGGATAAACGCTTCGCCGGTTGAACCGCCCACGTAGACTCCGTCGATACCCTGTTCAATATTAAAGCGCACCAGTCGGCGCAGACTCGCTTTATCAATTTTCTGCTGGGCATCAAAAGGGGTGAGAAGCGCGGGCATCACGCCACGTAAATTGTTAGCCATACATACCTCGTAGTGATATTTAACTGAATTAGCTGTGTACCTTTATACCTGTTATACCAGATAGTTTTTGCAGCAGCGTAATACAGAAAGCTTATTGTGCGATCGACTTCACTAAACCGATCGCTTTTCGAGGATCACTTACGGGATTTTTTGGCTTTGCCGAAGGCGTGCCAGGTGGCAGAAACGCTATTGAGGTGGGCCTGCAGGGCGCGATCGGCTTCTTCCGGATCGTGGGCACGGATAGCTTCGACGATCGCAATATGCTGTTGATAGCTGACGCTATTATGTTCGTGCAGCTCCTGATCCGCCACTTTAGGACGTGCCGCAATCAGCCAATCGAGCAGCGCGACGTGGATCGCCATAAAGATCGGGTTGCCGGGAATTTCCGCCAGCACGCGGTGGAAGTCGACGTCCGAGCGAATAAACTGGGCGTTATCATCCAGCGATTGGCTGTTGATCTCCAGCGCTTTTCCCAGCAGAGCAATCTGTTCATCAGTGGCATGTTCAGCGGCGTAGCGTACCAGACTGGATTCGAAGAACAGACGCAGCTGTTCGAAATGGGCAATGCCGCCGGGATGCGAGAGAAAATCTTTCGCCATACCGGAGAGTTCGCCAATGATGGTGTCCGCCGATGGCCGCGAAACGCGCGCGCGTTCGCCGTTGTTGATCTGTACCAGGCCCTTACGTTTGAGCGCAGCCAGTGCTTCGCGTACCGAGGGGCGGCCAACGTTAAAGAACGCCATCAGCTCGCGTTCGGACGGCAGCTGTCCTTCTTCACCAAATTCACGGCGGCGGATCATCTGTTCCAGCTCTTCTTCCACCATTTCAGACAGCTTTTTGCGTGCCAAAGGGCGGCGACGCAGGCTGTTGCCGATTGTGTCTTCTGAGTTGGAGTCAAATGCGCTCATAGGTACCGTTTAACCTGGGTAGATGGGGAAAATGTACAACGTTTTCATCATATCACAAAAAGTGTAGGGGAAATGAGTGCGGGGATCTGGACGTAGGGCTGAAAAAAAACAGACCCGTTGGGTCTGTTCTTATTACGTTACTTCACGACACGGAGCGCCGGACGGCCACCGCGCGGCGGCGGCGGAGTGTCATCCGGAGAATGGTCATCGTCACTGTCAGGCTTATCGCCATCGATGATCGACATCACCGTTTCGCTTCCAGCGTTTTCCACGTTATCGTCGTTGAAACCTTCAGCGTCTTCATCATAAGCCGCTTCAGCTTCAAACATGGTTCCAGCACCGTTCTCGCGCGCATAAATAGCCAACACGGCTGCCAGCGGGACGGAAACCTGACGCGGTACGCCGCCGAAGCGCGCATTAAAGCGCACTTCATCGTTGGACAGCTCAAGATTGCCCACCGCACGTGGCGCGATGTTCAACACAATCTGACCATCCCGCGCATACTCCATCGGTACGTTTATTCCCGGCTGCATAACATCAACCACCAGGTGTGGCGTCAGCTGGTTGTCCAGCAGCCACTCATAAAACGCGCGAAGCAGATACGGGCGACGCGGAGAAAGCTGTGAAACGTCCATTCAATTAACCCCGGCCAATGCGCATTTCGCGCTCGGCTTCCGTTAAGGACGCAAGGAATGAGTCACGTTCAAAGACGCGCGTCATATAGCCTTTCAGCTCTTTCGCACCAGCACCAACCAGCTCAATGCCCATCACCGGCAGACGCCACAGCAGCGGAGCCAGGTAGCAATCTACGATGCTGAACTCATCGCTTAAGAAGAACGGCTTCTGGGTGAAGACCGGCGCAATGGCCAGCAGCTCTTCACGCAGCTGTTTACGTGCAGCATCAGCCTGAGAGGCAGAACCGTTCATCACGGTATGCATCAGCGAATACCAGTCTTTCTCGATACGGTGCATATACAGGCGGCTTTCACCACGCGCAACCGGATAAACCGGCATCAGCGGTGGATGAGGGAAACGCTCATCGAGATATTCCATAATGATGCGAGATTCCCAAAGGGTCAGCTCGCGATCTACCAGTGTCGGAACGCTTTGATTCGGGTTGAGGTCAATCAGATCCTGTGGTGGATTGTCCTTTTCCACGTGCTCTATCTCAAAACTCACACCTTTCTCAGCCAGCACGATGCGGACCTGATGGCTATAGATGTCAGTAGGACCAGAAAACAGCGTCATTACCGAACGTTTGTTGGCAGCGACAGCCATGAAAACCTCCAGGTATAATCAGAATTTGTACTGCTACCAGCCACAACGGCGGCTAGCCAGACGGTAAGCCTCATCTGCACGTTAGACAACATTCTCGTTCACAAACTAAACAAAAAATGAACAATCGCGCGCATTTGGGCAGAAAATTGGATGATAGTCTACCAGATTTTGAACGACTTGTGGTGAGGGGATTCTGGAAAAGCGGAAAAAGAGCCTGTTAACGCCATTTACGGACATAAAAAAACCCGCCGAGGCGGGTTTTTTCGCAAATTGCCCTCTGCCGAAGCAGAAACCAATTAACGTTTGGAGAACTGAGGACGACGACGTGCTTTACGCAGGCCGACTTTCTTACGTTCAACCTGACGAGCATCACGAGTAACGAAGCCAGCTTTACGCAGTTCGCCACGCAGGGATTCGTCGTACTCCATCAGAGCGCGTGTGATACCGTGACGGATCGCACCAGCCTGACCAGAGATACCACCACCTTTAACAGTGATGTACAGATCCAGTTTCTCAACCATGTCGACCAGTTCCAGCGGCTGACGAACTACCATGCGGGCAGTTTCACGACCGAAGTACTGTTCCAGAGAACGTTGGTTGATAACGATTTTGCCGTTGCCCGGTTTGATGAAAACGCGAGCTGCGGAACTTTTGCGGCGACCAGTGCCGTAGTATTGATTTTCAGCCATTGCCTATAATCCCGATTAGATGTCAAGAACTTGCGGTTGCTGTGCCGCGTGGTTGTGCTCGTTACCTGCGTAAACTTTCAGTTTACGGTACATTGCACGACCCAGCGGGCCTTTTGGCAGCATGCCTTTAACCGCGATTTCAATCACACGCTCAGGATGGCGAGCAATCATCTCTTCAAAGGTCGCTTCTTTAAGACCACCGACGTAGCCAGTGTGACGATAGTACACTTTGTCAGTACGCTTGTTGCCGGTTACAGCAACTTTATCAGCGTTCAGAACGATGATGTAATCACCGGTATCTACGTGCGGAGTGTATTCCGCTTTATGCTTACCGCGCAGGCGCAGAGCCAGTTCGGAAGCCAGACGGCCCAGAGTTTTACCGGTCGCGTCAACAACATACCAGTCGCGTTTTACGGTTTCTGGTTTAGCTGTAAAAGTTTTCATTAAAAGCTTACCCAAATAAATTAGTTACACGTTGGTGAACACCCAAACGTTTAGTCAGATGAGGTTCACACGACATTGTCCAGCAAACCTACCCCTTCGAATAGCCTATGCCGGCACATAGAAAGTTTTGGGAAAAAAACTCTCTCGTAACGTGGGGTCGCAAGAGTATAGAGAAGTCGGGGTCAAAGATCGACCCCTTTATGTGATTTGCGCAGGGTTTTATGCCGGGTCTAGCCTCACGGCATATGCGGGCGCTTCAAATACTCCTCGCTCTGCATCTCCTGCAGGCGCGAGAGGCAGCGCTGGAACTCAAACTTCAGCCGTTCACCCTGATAAATGTTGTATAGCTCGACTTCAGCGCTCACCACCAGTTTCACGTGGCGTTCGTAAAATTCGTCCACCAACGCAATAAAACGCCGCGCTTCGCTTTCCAGCATCGGCGTCATCACCGGCACATCAAACAGCATCACCGTATGGAACAGGCGCGAGAGTGCAATATAGTCGTGCTGGCTGCGCGCATCAACGCACAGGGTCGTAAACGAGACAGCCAGCGTTTGATTCTCTACGCCCAGCGTCGGCAGTTGACGATGGTTAATCTCCAGCGTGGTCTGATTCTGCCGCGAGGTTCCCGCCAACGCCAGCCACAGCTTGTCCATCTGCTGGCGCGTTTCGCTATTGAGCGGTGAAAGCCACAGGTGCGCCTGGGTCAACGTCCGTAGGCGATAGTCGATACCCGCATCCACATTCATGATATCGCAGTGTTCTTTGATAGCCTCAATCGCCGGCATAAAACGTGCCCGCTGCAGGCCGTTACGGTAGAGCTCATCCGGCGGAATGTTTGACGTCGCCACCAGCGTAATGCCGCGGGCAAAAAGCGCTTTCATCAAACCACCCAGCAACATGGCGTCAGTAATATCAGAGACAAAAAATTCATCAAAACAGAGCACGTCGGTTTCGGCTTTAAAGCGTTCCGCCACAATCTCCAGCGGGTCGCTGTGCCCCTGCAATGCCGCCAGCTCTTCGTGCACGCGCAGCATAAAACGGTGGAAGTGCAGCCGCTGTTTACGCGTGCCCGGCAGGCTTTGGTAGAACATATCCATCAGCCAGGTTTTGCCTCGCCCCACGCCGCCCCACATATAAAGGCCGCGAACTGCAGCCGGGCTGTCGTTCTCTTTCTTACCCAGCAGCTTACCAAAGCGCGCCCTCAGTCCACCGCCGGAGGCTGGATTCACTGTTTTGCTTTGAAGTTCCTGGTAAATGACACCAAGGCGGTTTACCGCCTCACGCTGGACATCATCGGGTTGGTGACTGCCCTGTTCGAGGGCCTGAAGATAGCGCGATGTGGGGGACAGGCTTTGCATGATCTAATTGTTATTCCTTTGAAAACCGGTATGTCTTACTTCACGATTGACCAAAAAAAGTCCGTTCTACACTACGCGATGATGCGTCAGGATTCCACTTCTACGGGATTAGCGGTTATAGTGGCACTATCGGGCGTAGGCATGGAGTTGCCGAAGCCGCCAAGACCCTACGGAACAACAAAACAACGGGAGATGTTCATGACCTGGGAATACGCGCTAATTGGGTTAGTCGTCGGTATCATTATCGGTGCCGTGGCCATGCGTTTTGGTAATAGTAAGCTACGCCAGCAGCAAGCGTTGCAGTACGAACTGGAGAAAAATAAAGCCGAACTGGAAGAGTACCGCGAAGAGCTGGTCAGCCATTTCGCCCGCAGCGCAGAGCTGCTTGATAACATGGCGGACGATTATCGCCAGATCTACCAGCACATGGCGAAAAGCTCCAGCAACCTGTTGCCGGGCATGTCGCCTGAAGCCAACCCGTTCCGCAACCGTCTGGCGGAATCCGAAGCGGGTAACGATCAGGCTCCGGTTCAGATGCCACGCGACTATTCTGACGGTGCTTCTGGCCTGCTGCGTAGCGGCGCTAAACGCGATTAATCTGCATTTCAGTTATTTTTTACGGGCGCATGCTATGCGCCCGTCCTCTTCTGCGCACGCCGACTATATTTACTTCAATAACATCAGTCTTTTCGGGAAGCATTGTCCTTATATCCAGGGTCATGAGGGCCAGCATCAATGAGCAAATCGACTTTACTGTTAAGTGCGTTAGCGTTAAGCATCGGGTTATCTCTTGCCGTACCGGCACCGGTGCTGGCATCGCTACCTACGCAGGTTCCCGGCCAGGGCGCACTGCCTAGCCTCGCGCCGATGCTGGAGAAAGTTCTGCCGGCGGTGGTGAGCGTGCAGGTTGAAGGTACCGCGCCGGTCAATCAGCAGGTGCCTGACGAATTAAAGAAATATTTTGGTGACGACGGCGGCAGCACGCCCAATCAACCGACACAGCAGTTTGAAGGCTTGGGTTCTGGCGTCATCATCGACGCTATTAAAGGCTACGTTCTGACCAACAACCATGTGATAAGTGACGCACAGAAGATCAGCGTGCAACTTAACGATGGTCGGGAGTTCGACGCCAAACTTATCGGCAGCGATGACCAAAGCGATATCGCCCTGCTGCAAATCCAGAAAGCCAGCCACCTGACGCAAATCGCTATCGCCGACTCCGACAAACTGCGCGTGGGTGACTTCGCCGTGGCCGTCGGTAATCCGTTTGGCCTCGGGCAGACCGTGACCTCCGGGATAGTCTCGGCGCTGGGTCGCAGCGGCCTGAATCTTGAAGGGCTGGAGAACTTTATTCAGACCGATGCCGCCATTAACCGCGGCAACTCCGGCGGTGCGTTGCTAAATCTGAACGGTGAACTGATTGGTATTAACACCGCCATTCTGGCCCCCGGCGGCGGCAGCGTGGGGATAGGCTTCGCCATCCCGAGCAATATGGCGCAGACCCTGGCTCAACAGCTGATTCAATTTGGCGAAATCAAGCGTGGTCTGCTCGGCATCCGCGGGATGGAAATGACCGCTGATATCGCTAAAGCCTTTAACCTAAACGTCCAGCGTGGCGCCTTCGTCAGCGAAGTTCTGCCGGGTTCAGGCTCAGCAAAAGCTGGGATCAAGTCAGGTGATGTGATTACCAGCCTGAACGGTAAACCGCTCAACAGCTTCGCTGAACTGCGCTCGCGCATTGCCACCACCGAGCCAGGATCCAAGGTCAAACTGGGTCTACTGCGCGACGGCAAACCGATGGACGTGGAAGTTACGCTGGATAAGAGCACTTCGTCGACCGCCAGCGCACAGCTGATTATCCCAGCCCTGGAAGGCGCATCGCTGAGCGATGGCCAGGCGAAAAACGGGACGAAAGGCGTTGTCATCTCGAACGTGGAGAAAGGTAGCCCGGCCGCACAGGTGGGTCTGCATAAAGATGACGTCATCATTGGCGTGAACCGCCAGCCAACTCAGTCGATAGCTGAGCTACGCAAGGTTCTGGAAGCCAAACCGGCGGTGATGGCAGTTAACGTACTTCGCGGCGAGGAGAGTATCTACCTGCTGCTGCGTTAATCCTCGGGAAACCGGACATAGCATGGAATGTATGTCCGGTTAAGTCGTGGTATGCTTCGTCCAGTTTCCTTATCAACGATACCGTTATCATGCTTGTAAAGCTCTTACGTTCGGTCGCACTCGGTTTATTGGTCGGTGGCATACTGATTGCCACCGTCCCTTCTTTACGCCAGTGGAATCCCTTATCCTCCCAGCGCTTTAGCAGCATGGATGAAGCTCCGGCGAGCTACAACTCGGCGGTGCGTCGTGCAGCGCCTGCGGTAGTCAACGTTTATAATCGCAGTTTGAACAGCAGCACCCATAGCCAACTTGAGATTAAGACGCTCGGCTCCGGGGTGATTATGGACGAGCGCGGCTACATCATTACCAACAAGCATGTCATCAATGACGCCGACCAAATTATCGTTGCCCTACAGGATGGCCGCGTGTTTGAAGCGCTGTTGGTGGGATCCGATAGTCTGACCGATCTGGCGGTGCTTAAAATTAACGCGACTGCCGGTCTGCCTGTTATCCCGATTAATCCTGGCCGCGTGCCGCACATCGGCGACGTCGTTCTGGCGATTGGCAACCCTTACAACCTCGGGCAGACCATTACTCAGGGGATCATCAGCGCCACCGGTCGTATCGGCCTCAACCCAAGCGGTCGGCAGAATTTCCTGCAAACCGACGCCTCTATCAACCACGGAAACTCCGGCGGCGCGCTGGTGAACTCGCTGGGTGAACTGATGGGCATCAACACCCTCTCCTTTGATAAGAGCAACGACGGCGAAACGCCGGAAGGGCTGAGCTTTGCTATCCCATTCCAGCTGGCGACCAAGATTATGGATAAGCTGATTCGCGATGGCCGGGTGATCCGTGGCTTTATCGGTATCAGCGGGCGCGAAATTGCCCCAGTCCACGCGCAGGGTGGCATCGATCCTATTCAAGGTATTGTGGTTAACGATATTTCGCCAGATGGCCCAGCCGCACAGGCAGGGATCCAGAATAACGACGTGATTGTCTCAGTGAACGGCAAGCAGGCCGTGTCCGCGCTGGAGACCATGGACCAGGTAGCGGAGATCCGCCCAGGATCAGTGATCCCAGTGGTGGTGATGCGTGATGATAAGAAAATAACGATGCAGGTGACGATTCAGGAATATCCGGCATCAAACTAAGCGGTTAAACAACAAAAGCAAAGGGGCCAATCGGCCCCTTTGTTATACGCTAAGACCTGAGGTCTTATTTATTGATAAACTCTTCACCCAGCTGAATATCTTTGCGCAGCGTCTCCAGCATACCGTTCAGCGCCTGCTCTTCGTAGGCACTCAGTTTGCCAATAGACTGACGCTCTTCAATGCCATTTTTCCCCAGCAGCAGTGGTTGTGAGAAGAAACGCGCATATTCGCCGTCACCTTCAACATACGCACATTCCACAACCCCTTTTTCGCCCTGTAATGCGCGGACTAAAGACAGGCCGAAACGCGCCGCAGCCTGGCCCATTGATAGGGTTGCTGACCCACCACCGGCCTTCGCTTCCACCACTTCGGTGCCTGCGTTCTGGATGCGTTTGGTTAAGTCATTCACTTCTTGTTCGGAGAAGCTAACACCAGGGATTTGCGACAATAAAGGCAGAATGGTCACACCGGAGTGGCCGCCAATCACTGGGACCTCAACATCGCCGCAGTTTTTACTTTTCAGCTCCGCCACAAAGGTATTGGAGCGGATGATATCCAGCGTGGTTACGCCAAACAGTTTGTTTTTATCGTACACGCCCGCCTTTTTCAGCACTTCAGCGGCGATAGCCACCGTGGTATTGACCGGGTTGGTAATGATACCAATGCAGGCTTTTGGCGCGGTTTTGGCAATTTGTTGTACCAGGTTTTTAACAATCCCGGCGTTAACGTTAAACAGATCGGAGCGATCCATGCCGGGTTTACGTGCAACACCCGCTGAAATCAGGACAACATCAGCCCCTATCAGCGCAGGCGTCGCATCTTCACCTGAAAACCCTTTGATTTTTACATCAGTAGGAATATGGCTGAGATCGACTGCCACGCCAGGCGTGACGGGGGCAATATCATACAGAGAGAGTTCTGAACCTGAAGGAAGTTGGGTCTTTAGTAGTAGGGCAAGCGCCTGGCCAATACCGCCGGCGGCACCAAGGACTGCGACTTTCATCCTAAACTCCTTATTATGGTTAATGACATTCAGGTAGCAACCTGTCGTGGACCGCATAACCAACGCAGGAGAGACCTATTGTTACTCCGTTGCGGCGACCTTAATTCACAAGGTAAATAATTACAATCTAATTGCTTACAGAATGCAGCGTCTCCAGCAGCATTGTTGGGACTACTGCACCACTCCCAGAAAAAGGCCTATCTACGAAACCAAATTTTCATCAACTATCGATTACAATATACGCAGCATGTTGCGTAAAACAACAGCAATTTAATAACAATTCATTTACTTTTAACTTATTTAGATCCCGTGATATAGGCATGTTTCTTAGGTCTAATTTTTGCTAAAATTCCGCCTTTCTCTATTCGAATTAGCCTCTTCAGGCAAATTGTTTGCATAAAAATTCACCTATATGCATAATAATGTTAATTTCACCACCATACTCGGGTGACTTATGCGAAGTTCAACCAAACAAGAAGAATTAGTTAAAGCCTTTAAAGCCTTACTGAAGGAAGAAAAATTTAGCTCACAGGGCGAAATTGTTCAGGCCTTGCAGGAAGAAGGCTTCGATAATATCAACCAATCCAAAGTCTCTCGTATGCTGACGAAGTTTGGTGCCGTGCGTACGCGCAACGCCAAAATGGAGATGGTTTACTGCCTGCCAGCCGAACTGGGCGTACCGACTACCACCAGCCCGCTTAAAAATCTGGTGCTGGATATCGATTACAACGATTCCGTAGTCGTCATCCACACCAGCCCTGGAGCAGCACAGCTTATCGCACGCCTGTTGGATTCTCTGGGTAAAGCAGAAGGCATCCTCGGCAGCATCGCCGGTGACGACACTATCTTCACCACCCCGGCAAGGGGCTTTAGCGTGAAGGATCTGTTCGAAGCGATTCAGGTTCTGTTCGAACAGGAACTGTAATCCTTCTCCCTCTCTCCTCTGGTGCTTCCAGAGGAGCTGCCTTTCCTTTCTATCCCCATATCTTCAACTACCGTTTCGTTAGCATTTAGTGCGATTCCGCGGCCTAACGCATAGATACAGTGAATATATCCCGACTTAATCGCACAAAATATCAAATTCTTCTATCTTTTTGATTTTACGCATCATTACAGATTCTCTTTGCCAAAATATGCGTTTTTTTATACGTAAATGTTCTAAAAATGACGTTTATTGACATGTAATTACACGCGAAACCATTAGGAGGGTATTAATATTTTGTGTGATTAGTGTATACTTAATTTCGTGATGAGGGTCACAAAACAAAGACCCTCCAAAAAAATTCGACGAGGTGAGTATCATGAAAATCAAAACTACCGTTGCTGCTCTGAGCATCCTTTCTGCTATCTCGTTTGGCGCGTTCGCCGCTGATTCTATCAACAGCGATCAGGCCCAGACCCGTCAGGCAATCGGCACCGTATCCATCGGTTCCGTCGGTTCATCTCCGATGGACATGCATGAAATGCTGAACAAAAAAGCAGAAGAACAAGGTGCTTCGTCATATCGCGTTATCGAAGCGCGTACCGGCGACCATTGGCACGCTACGGCTGAACTGTACAAATAAGTCAGTGTGAAGCAGTACGTCGGCAGTCAATAAATTAAATTACCCACAGCGGTCCAGGAATCAAAAAGATTATCCTCTCACCGCTGAAGAATAAGGTGAGGAGTAAACACTATGAAAAGCGCAATGATTATCGCATCCCTTGGTCTGGCATCCGTTCTGTCTTTCGGCGCAAGCGCCGCAGTACAACAGGTGAACTCAGAGCAAGCTCAGAGCCTTCAACCAATGGGCACCATCTCTGTATCTCAGGTTGGTAGCGCCCCGATGGATATGCGTAGTGAGTTAGCCGCAAAAGCTGAAAAAGAAGGCGCTAGCAGCTACCGCGTAATTGAAGCCCGTACCGGCGACCATTGGCACGCTACGGCTGAGCTGTACAAATAAACCCTCGTCGTCTTGTCCGACGACTTGCCCTCGCCCTTATGCGAGGGCTTTTTTTTATCCACGCTGAACGTTAAAACGCAGCATCCCTTCCAGTTCTTCTTCCGCCTCATCAAACAGCAGAATCAGCGCACCGTAACGCCGACGCTGTTTATCATCCAGGTGGATGAATTCAATCTCCAGTGGCGTCGGCATTTGCGGGCTAATGACCGCATCCCATAACGCGTCAAGATTGCGAATCTGTTCGCTGTCGAGGGCAAAGAGTCGAGCGAATTCCCGATAAAAATCGCCCTGGTTTTCTATTTCATCAAAATCAAAAGTATAGATTTCCATCTTATGCCCTCTCCCCATCCATCTGGACTAGAGTCCCCCGATGTGTAACGTTTTTACCTCAAGGTACTCTTCCAGCCCCAACACCGAACCTTCACGCCCCAGCCCAGATTCTTTCACGCCGCCAAAAGGCCCAAGCTCAGTCGACACCGCACATTCGTTAATGCCGATCATGCCGCTTTCCAGCGCCTGCGAGACGCGGAACACACGAGAGAGATTCTGAGTATAGAAATAAGCCGCCAGGCCGTAGGGGGTATTATTCGCGCGATGAATGACATCGTCTTCATCGCTAAAGCGGAAGCAGGCCGCCAGCGGGCCAAACGTCTCTTCCTGCGCCAACAGCATCTGCTCATGACACTCTCCCAGCACCGTCGGCTGCCAGAAGTTACCACCAAGCTCATGAGCCTCACCGCCGGCGAGCACTTCAGCCCCTTTAGCGAGCGCGTCTTCGACATGCTCACGTACTTTTTTGACCGCCGACGCTTCAATCAGCGGCCCAACGACCACCCCATCATCCAGACCATTACCCACTTTTAGCGCCTTAACCGCCGTTGCCAGCTGGCTGACAAAAGACTCGTAGATGGTGTCATGAATATAAAAACGGTTCACGCTGACGCACACCTGCCCGGCGTTGCGGAATTTGTTGGCAATCGCGCCCTGCACGGCGGCATCAATATCGGCATCCTCAAACACGATATAAGGCGCATTGCCGCCCAGTTCCATGGAGACTTTCTTCATGGTTTCAGCCGCATTGCGGACTAGCGTTTTCCCTACCGAGGTTGAGCCGGTGAAGGAGATTTTACGCACCTCGTGGCTGGCCATAATCGCGTCGCTGATCTCCTGAGTATTGCCCGCCACCGCATTCAGTACGCCATCCGGGATCCCCGCTTTCTTCGCCAGCGCCAGCAGCGCAAAGGCGCACAGAGGGGTGTTATTGGCAGGTTTTATCACCCCGGTACAACCTGCGGCCAGAGCCGGACCAAGCTTGCGGGTTAGCATTGCCATCGGGAAGTTCCACGGTGTAATTGCAGCGACCACGCCGATCGGTTCACGCGTTGCCAGAATGCGCGAACCGGGTTTTGCTGGCGGAATAATTTCCCCGTTCGCCCGCTTGCCCTGCTCGGCAAACCATTGGATAAAGCTCGCCGCATAATCCACTTCGCCTTCAGCTTCTTTCAGCGGCTTGCCCTGCTCAATGGTCATCAGCCGCGCCAGCCAGCTTTTATTGTCGATAATCAGCTGATACCAGCGATAAAGCAGCTCTGAACGCGCTTTCGCCGTTTTCGCACGCCATAGCGGAAACGCCTTCGCAGCGGCGGCTATCGCCTGTTCGGTCTCTTTTTTACCGGCTTTTGCTACCTTCGCCACGACTTCACCTGTTGCCGGGTTGAGTACGTCAAAGGTGGAATTGAGTTGCTGCCATTCGCCGTTGACCAGATATCCGGTCTGGAAAAGGTCATTATCCTGCAGTGCTTGCGTGGTCATTACACCCTCCTGAGAAATGGTTCTCTCTAAGTATAGGGCGGGATAGGGAATGTGGGGTTTGCGAAGGGAACCTGGCGTGGTGACACACGCCAGGGAAAAGCAACTTAACTGCTGGTCAGCGCGCCCTGATATTTATGCAACATGACTACCAGACGCTCAACCGGCTCCGTGACCTGCGCCGGGGCTTCCCAGGTGCGCAACTTCTGCTGATACACCTCAAGCTCACCCAACAATCGCGTGAAGTAATAGCGGCGTTTATCATCGTTACTGGCGGAAATCACCCGGTCAGCGGTACGACGCAGCTGGCGGTGAAACTCAGACAGATCGTCATTCACCGGGATCGGCGCATCTCGCAGGCGCTGGTGCGCAATAATCAGCGTCAGCGCCAGACGGAACTTGGCAATATCACCGGGAAATTTGTTCAGCAGTAAAAAGAGCTGCTGATAAAGTCCCGGCAGATGATTCTCTTTGCGTCGCGCCATGTTAGTGGTCATTGCCGACACGGCGGCAAATACAAACTGGTTTAACAGCACACGCCCCGTACGCAGACGGGAGTTATCGCGGATAAGCAGGATAACGATGAAGGCCATAAAGCAGCCGACGATTTGCCCTAACGCACTGTCGAGGAACTGGCTGAAGTGGAAAGTCATCGGGTTATCCAGCACCAGAATGTTGATGGTACTGGCCAACGCACCGAGCGAACCCAAACGCCTTTTCTGTACTTCAATCCCGATAAAGAAGCACATCACCGCCAGGCTCAGGCACAGCAGCAGCATACTTTGCTGGGTAGCAGGCATAACAACCAGGAAGTAGAACGCCCCGATGGGAAGAGCAGCGATAGTGCCGTAGAGGAAATCAATCGCCACCATGCGCGGGTTCGGTAAACGCATCGCCAGTGAGGTCACCACGGCGATCATCACCATCGCACCGCTGCCGGAAGTCCAGCCGGTCCACAGCCAGAATAAAATGCCCAACGCACAGGAGACAGTAGTACGCCAAAAGTTGATCATCGCATGATGGCGCTCGGCGGAGTCCGGGCGCACCACCACTTCACTTTGCAGGATCTCTTCTTCACGAGCGCTGATTTTAGCGTTGCCAATCACCCCACGTTTGAGCAGCAGATAGCGCGTCGCCGCGCCAACCCAGCTGTAAATGGTCACCGGGGTGTCATGTTCCCCCGTCCATGCCAACACGCGACGCATACGTTTGAGCTGGCGATGCACATCCTGCACCGTCTCAACCGGCTCTTCAAACAGCTCACGATAGGCGTCAGTGACGATCTCCGGACGTGAGTTTTGCATAATAAAGGTTTCGCAGGCCTGGGTAATCATAGTCAGCGAAACGGTATTCAGCGCTTTTAGACGGCGGTTGGCCCGCGCCCAGCGCGAGGATTCCATATTCAGGTTGCTGCGCATCCCTTCCAGCGCGGCGGTGCGACGCCCCAGCGCCAGCCAGGCGCGGTCCATTTCATCGCTATCGCCATGCTTGATGCACAGCTGCATCAGGCGGTATTGATCGATAAGCATGGCGTCGAGTTCGTTATCGATCTCTTTTTTGATCGAGCGCGGAGAGAACAGCAGATCGGCAACGATCGCGCAGATAATCCCGAGCACAATCTCGCTGCAGCGCTCAACGGCAAACTGTGGCGTCAGCAGCGGCTCTGCCTGAATGGTAACGACAATAATCAATGCCGTGTAGCCGGACAGCCCCCAGGCGTAGGAGTTCTCGACCCGCACCAGCGACGATACCCAGGTACAGAACCCGGCCCAGATACTGCACACCAGCAGCATTAATAACGGAGCGCGGATCATGGTGATGATAATCACCAGCGCGGCGATACAGCCAATAAAGGTGCCGACAATACGCAGCATCCCGCGATAGCGGATTGCCCCGGCGTAGGGTTCACCGCCCGCGGCAAACGCCGGACCTGCCGCAACAATCGCGGCGGTCAGCGCGGCCCAGCGAGGGGTTTCAAGCTGAAAGTGGAAACCAACAAAAAGCGCCAGCACCACCGCGCAGGCCAGCTTGATGGCAAAGCGAATGTGCTGGTTGGCAATACTGAAAATGCCCATGACGATTAACCGAATTCACGCAGGCGCAGCGCCAGTTTCTGGAAGAAAGTCATCTGGCTGGCATCACGATCTTTTTTGCCGGTAATCACCACCGTGGCGGTGGTGCCTGCTGGCCAGAGGTTGCCCGGCTCTTTATCCAGGCGAATACGCACCGGCACGCGCTGGGCCAGACGCACCCATTCAAGGTTAGAATCGACGGTTGCCATGCCTTTGCTGTCCACGCTGCTGCTGGCATTCGTCACACCGGCGGCGACGCTATCGACGGTGCCTTTCAGCACATGGTTGCTGCCCAGCGGCGTCACTTCAGCGCGGTAGCCTGGGCGAACGCCCTCAAGTTTGGTCTCTTCAAGGTAGGCCATGACGTAGAAAGAGTGCTGTTTAACCAGCGCCACTGCCGTTGAACCACGGGTAATAAATTCCCCCGCGTAAACGTTGAGGTTGGTAACCCAGCCATCTGCCGGAGCGCGAATGACGGTACGATCGAGGTCAAGACGCGCCAGGTCGCGCGTGGCTTGCGCTTTAGCCATCTGATGCAGCACGGTTTGCAGCACGTTATTGGATTGATCAATCTCTTCACGCGACATGGCACTTACGCCAAGCTTGTTACGACGCCCGGCTTCACGGCTTTTCTCTTCCGCCAGCGCCTTGTAGTAGGAAACGTCCGCTTCCGCTTCGGCAAGCGCTTTCTGATAACGCGGCTGGTCGATAACAAACAGAACCTGATTTTTAGTAACCAGTTGGTTATCCTTAACCGCAACCTGAGTAATCAGGCCTGAAACATCCGGGGCGATCGCCACCACATCTGCGCTAAAGCGGGCATCACGCGTCCACGGCGATTCGGTGTAATAAACCCAGGCGCGGAAAATCGCGATGAACGCCAGGATAACCAGTATCACCGTAATGGCGGTACGAGAGATTTTTCTTGTTAGTGTTTTCACTTCCACCTCAAACGAACAAACGTGATATCAAATAAAACAGACAGCAGTACAGCGCGGTATTGAACAACGCGGGATGCCAGACGAAATCATAGATCCCGGTTGGCGTCAGTAGCCGACGCACCAACCAAAAAATGACGAGCGATAACAGCAGCTCAAAGAAGATCGGTGGAAAAGAGAGACCGAAAATCACGATGACAGGGAACAGGCTCATGTTGACCTTAATAGACTAGCGTGCAGATGAGATTGAAACGCTACACTTTATCATTCGGGTATCTCTGTATTGGCGACACTCGTTCGTCCCGGCGGTTTACTTGCGTAGACGCCAGGGAATTCAGGCCGTTGCCACTGGGATACTGCTAGAATGGTTTTGTGTATTTAGTTATTCAGCTAACAGTATTTTAACGTAACAGTCATAGCCTTATCTACATAGTGTGATGCAAATCACTTTTAAGCCAGAGTGAACAATGGAACGATTAAAACGGATGTCGGTGTTTGCCAAAGTTGTCGAGCAAGGCTCCTTTACCGCCGCGGCACGACAGCTTCAGATGAGCGTTTCATCGATTAGCCAGACCGTCTCTAAACTGGAAGATGAACTCCAGGTCAAGCTGCTCAACCGCAGTACGCGCAGCATTGGCCTTACCGAAGCCGGGAAAATTTACTATCAGGGCTGCCGCCGGATGCTGTACGAAGTCCAGGAAGTTCACGAGCAGCTCTACGCCTTTAACAACACGCCCATCGGTACGCTGCGTATCGGTTGTTCATCAACTATGGCACAAAATGTCCTCGCTGCCATGACGGCGGAGATGCTCAAAGAGTATCCGGGATTATCCGTCAATCTGGTGACGGGTATCCCCGCGCCGGACCTCATTGCCGACGGTCTGGATGTCGTTATCCGCGTGGGTGCATTGCAAGACTCCAGCCTCTTTTCCCGTCGTCTCGGCAGCATGCCGATGGTGGTCTGTGCCTCGAAAAAATATCTGGCACAGTACGGCATTCCTGAGAAACCGGCCGATATGAGTAACCACTCGTGGCTCGAATACAGCGTTCGCCCGGATAACGAATTTGAGCTGATTGCACCCGAGGGGCTTTCCACCAGGCTGCAGCCAGAAGGCCGCTTTGTCACCAACGATCCGATGACAATCTCACGCTGGCTGGTTGCCGGTGCCGGAATTGCTTACGTCCCACTGATGTGGGTGATCAATGAGATCAACAGCGGCGAGTTAGAGATCTTATTCCCACGCTACCAATCAGATCCTCGTCCGGTGTACGCCTTGTATACCGAAAAGGACAAGTTGCCGCTTAAGGTCCAGGTCTGTATTAACTATCTGACCGACTATTTTGTAGAAGTTGCAGAGCTGTTTCAGGGAATGAGAGAGAGGAGAAAAGAGTAATTTAAATAATATTAATTTCTGAAATTAAATAACGACATAACTCATTTCTGGTATGGGCACTTCCTGAATTACCACCGATATAATTCAGGAAAAACACGCCATACTATCAATATTAGCTAATTGACACCGTTAACGCCCGCCTATTATCTTGTCCTTCTACAGATATTCATATGTTTGTATTTTGTTAAATCATAAATAATAAAATGTATTTTCAAGGCCATTTGAAACAAGGATTAAAAATGAATTTATTCGAACAGACACCGCCATCACGCAGGCGCTATGGACTCGCTGCATTCATTGGTTTAATCGCAGGGATTGTCTCCGCCTTTGTAAAATGGGGAGCCGAAGTCCCGCTCCCGCCGCGCAGCCCAACCGATCTTTTTAACGGCGCATGTGGGCCAGAGCAATTAATAAGAGCGGCGAGTCAAATTGATTGCTCTCGCAATTTCCTCAATCCCCCGTATGTATTTTTACGCGACTGGCTGGGTGTTGTTGATCCTAATGCTGCCGTTTATACATTTGCGGGGCATGTATTTAACTGGGTCGGCGTAACGCATATTATTTTTTCAATCATCTTCGCTTTAGGCTATTGCGTGGTCGCAGAAGTCTTTCCGAAAATAAAACTCTGGCAAGGTTTGCTGGCCGGTGCTTTAGCTCAGCTATTTGTCCACATGATCTCATTCCCTTTGATGGGGCTGACCCCTCCTCTCTTTGAACTTCCTTGGTATGAGCACGTTTCAGAGATAGTGGGCCATTTGATTTGGTTTTGGTCTATTGAAATTATTCGTCGTGATTTACGCAATCGCATCACTCACGAACCCGACCCTGAGATCCCGTTGGACCATTTACGCTAAAAAAAATGGCGCGCCTGTTTCAGGACGCGCCATTTTTTCAGGATTGCTCAGGTCAGGCCGTGCCGCCTACCGTCAAACTATCCACTTTCAGAGTCGGTTGACCTACGCCAACCGGCAGGCTCTGGCCTTCTTTACCACACACGCCCACACCGTTATCAAGCTTCAGATCGTTACCCACCATCGAGACCTGCTGCATGGTTTCGATCCCGGAGCCAATCAGGGTCGCCCCTTTCACCGGCTTAGTCACCTTGCCGTTTTCAATCAGGTAGGCTTCTGAAGTTGAGAAGACAAACTTACCGGAGGTGATGTCGACCTGGCCGCCACCAAAGTTCGGCGCATACAGGCCGTATTCAACGGACTCAATAATTTCCTGCGGCGTCGATTTACCGGCCAGCATATAGGTGTTGGTCATGCGCGGCATCGGCAGATGCGCGTAAGACTCACGACGGCCGTTACCGGTTGGCGCCACGCCCATCAGACGCGCGTTGAGCTTGTCCTGCATGTAGCCTTTGAGGATACCGTTTTCGATAAGCACGTTGTACTGACCCGGCGTCCCTTCATCATCGATAGCCACGGAACCACGACGGTCGGCCATCGTGCCGTCATCGACAATAGTACACAGCTCGGAAGCCACCAGCTGCCCCATCTGGCCGCTGAACACCGACGTGCCGCGACGGTTGAAGTCGCCTTCCAGGCCATGACCTACCGCTTCGTGCAGCAGTACGCCAGGCCAGCCCGCGCCCAGCACAACCGGCAGCGTTCCGGCCGGAGCCGCAACCGCCGACAGGTTCACCAGCGCCATGCGCACGGCTTCTTTCGCCCATGCGTCGGCACGCACTTCACCGTCAAGGTCGGCGAGGAAATAGTCATAGCCAAAACGACCGCCGCCACCGCTGGCACCGCGTTCGCGTTTGCCATCATCTTCAACCTGCACGCTCACCGACAGGCGCACCAGTGGACGAACGTCCGCTGCCAGCGTACCGTCAGTAGCCGCCACCAGGATAAGCTCATAGACGCCGGTCAGGCTGGCGGTCACTTCCTGCACGCGCTTATCAGCAGCACGGGCGACGCTGTCGACACGGCGCAGAATGTCCAGTTTCTCTTCGCGGGTCATGCTTTGCAGCGGGTCGAGCGTGGTGTACAGAGGCGAATATTCAACGGCACCAAGGGTCTGTACTTTGCCATTACCGCTGTCACGTACGATGGTACGCGCCGCTTGCGCGCTTTGCTCAAGCGCTAGCAGGCTAATCTGGTCGGCATAGGCGAAACCGGTTTTTTCACCGCTTACCGCACGTACCCCAACGCCCTGGTCGATATTGTAAGAACCATCTTTAATGATGCGGTCTTCTAAAACCCAGGATTCGTGATAGCTGGACTGAAAATAGAGATCGCCATAATCAAGACGGCGCTCCGTGAGTTGACCAAGAATAGCAAACAGATCCTGATGATTCAGGCCGTTCGCCGCCAGCAATTGTTCACTTACCAGATTTAGACTCATTATTTCGCTACTCGTTAATGCCCGCGCGTCTTACGCATTTCGGGCCTGTATTCCGGGTGTTAGTGTTATGAGATTGAGGCAATTCAAGGCTTGCGTCAAATCATGGCTTTTTATCGCCGCGCGCCTGGCGCAGCACTTCATTCACTTGTGGCTTATCGATTGGGCCGGTGATGCGATAGCGCAGTATCGACACTTTATTCCACAGTGGCCCCAGCACCTTCGTGGCGGCAAATACCGCCGCACCGATAATTGGGTTCACCGCAAAGGCGGTCGCCACGCTGACCGTCGCCGAAATTTCCGGAGCAACAATCGCTTCCATATCTACTTCACGGCGTACGAGGTTAACCGACCCCTTCATGGCAATATCAGCCTCCAGCCCATCCACCAGCGTATCGTCGGTATTCAGCACACCGTCTTTAATCCACGCGGTGCTGCGAATGGAATCGAAGTAGAAACCTTCGCTAAAGGTGTCGCTGAAGTCAAAGCGCAGTTTACGCAGCAGTGAATCCACGCTCAGCAGACGCAGTAGCTGCCCGGCATGTCCGGTCGACAGATCGGTAAACTGCCCCTTGCCGATATGCGATTTCAGGATACCGTTTAGCGATGCCATATCCGGCTGCCACGGTTTATCGCGCCAATGTAAATCGTAGTCCACATCAACAGAAGAATCGCGAATCGGCGTGGAAACGCCGAAGAAAGTCACCGCATCATCAATCTTGTTACCGTGGATTTTACCTTTCAGCGAGGTGCGCTGACCGGAAAGCGAGTTGACCCACACACCATCGGCGGTCAAACGCCCAAAACCGGTATCGACCAGACCATTTGCCAGCGATAGCGTGTCGCCTTTAATGCTGAAGTCGCCGTCAATACGGCCATACTTCTGTCCCCACAGCCAACACTCAGCGCAACGCAGCTGGAGATCTGGCCAGCCGTGGAAATCGATCGGGTTACTTACCGGCTGGCCGGCTGTAGCCACGCTCGACGCTGCCGCCAGCGGGTTAGCCGATGGATTGTAATAGAGATAGCGCACCGCTGCCTGCCACGGCTGGGCATCTTTCATCGTCAGGCTGGCGTTAACTTCGCGCCCCTGAGCTTCAATGCGTGTGCCACCGGCCGTCGGCTGCGAAACGATACTCAGGTTATTCCACTGCTGCCCGGCAAAAGTCAGCGATGGGGTACGCAGCGTCACGTTTTGCGGGAAGGCGGCGGCGCTACTCACGCCCTCGGCCGCTCCATGCTGGAACAGCGCTAGCCACTGCGCACCGTCCATCGGCGGCAGATTGAGCTCAATACCCGGTTGCGGCAGCGGCGGAATTGTCCGGCTGTCCGAGGCCCAAATAGCGCTTTCCAGCCTCAGCTTATTGCCCAGCAGCCAGCGGCTGTTGAGATGATTTGTCGGCCCAATGTTACCGGTCAGGTCAAAACTACGCAGATTGCCATCGACATTAATTTTCAGCGGCAGCGGCTGGCCGGCACGCTTATTCGCCGGAGGAGGTAAATCGCTGCTCACATTCTGCAAATCGCCGGTAATGCCAACCTTGTAGGTGCCGCTACCGCCGTACGGCAGTTCGATAGCGATATTGCCTTTCCACGGTACGCTACCTTTAAGCGCGTCATTCAGCTGTTTTGGCAACACGCCGGTCCGGGCCGGTTGCCAATCCGCCTGCATATTCACGCCCACCTGGTACGCTTTTGCCCCTTCGGTGGTGGTGAAATCAACGTTGAGCGGCTGGTTAAACCAGGTGGCGGTCAGTGGTTCACTGGTCAGGTTGCCATTGTTAAAGCTGAATTTACCTTTGAGGTTATGCAGCGTGCTGCCCAGCGGTTTGATAAACAGGCTGTTATTGTTCAAGGCTACGTCGCCGGTCGCGGAAACCAACTTGCCGTCCAGCGGAATATTAAGATGTAAGCGAGCACTCACATCCCCATCAAGCTGAAGTTCGTCGAGCGTAGCGCCTAACGATTTACTGAGCGGCGTGTCTTTGAAATACGGACCAACCGCTTTCCCTGGGCCGTTGATATCAGCATCAATGAGCAGCTTCTCTTTGGCGTAGTCCGGAATCGAAGCATCAAGATTGCGAGCGGTGACACCGCCCAGCATGGTCTTATCCGCCTTCATCCACAGGCCATTATTGACAAAGTTCAGCTCAATATCGAGGTCAGTCAGCGCCGGCCAGTCCGGCTGGAAAGCAAAGGTGGCGTCGTGCAATGGCACGTAGACCTGGAACTGGCCTTCGTTATGCGGATATGGGAATAGATGCGGGTTACCGCCGTAAACCAGCGTCGCATTTTCAGCCTTACCGGCCTTTATCGCACCGCTCAGATAGTCAACCAGCTTAGTGCCCATCAAGTTCTCAGGGAAATAGCGCCATGCCTGGCCACCATCGTTGGTGCTGATCCCCGCCAGAATACCCAGCCACGGCTGAACGTCCTTCGGCTGGAGATAACGGAAACCACCGGCTGCGCGAACGCCCGTCGCCTGCACGTCGATGTTGCGACCGTCCAGCATGAAACCTTTGTCGTTATTCACCCAATTAAGGGTGGCGACGCCGTTGGCTATCTCCAGCGGCGCGCGGAATACGTGCTCGTAAGGCATCAATGCCTTCTGCATCGCGACCTGCAGTGAACCATTCTCAACGCTACCGGCGATGCTACCAGAAACATGTTCAGCACCCGGCAACAGCTTCCACTGCTTCCAGGCCAGCTCGTTCCAGCTGGCGTTAAAGCGCGTTTTGGCCGTGTTCTGTAGAGGAATGTCCATCGCAAAGGCATCAACCGTGCCGGTTGGCTGGGTAGTGCGCCAGATGTCAGCAAGCTCAGGTGACAGATTTTCCGCAATCGGCAGCAGGCCGTTCAGCCCTGCCAGCGACAGGTGGCTGGCGCGAATGCGCAGTTCATCGCTGCGCTGATGATTTGGCCCACCCACTTCCTGCGACGGGATCCACGCCAGCGCCAGCGCGCCGCGCGGCCATGCCGTGTTATCGATGGTGATACGGGTATCAGGAATGCGGAACTGCCAACCTTCTTTTTCGCGCGACAGGTGTGCGGTGAGGTTATCCACCGCCAGATGGTGCTGCTGCTTGTCCCCCTGCCAGCTCGCGCCACCTTGCTTCAACCAGACGTCGCCGCTGGAAATTTCGCCTTTGTCCAGCGATGCCCAGCCTTCAAGACTAAAGCGGGCGCTGGTCAGCGCGATGTTGTCCTGCATCCAGCGGCCTAACCAGGGTTTCACATCGATATCGTCCGCCTGCAGCCACAGGCGGCCTTTATTCAACAGGCCGTTTTCATCGCGGAGATCCATACGGACTTTCATCACCCCGTGCTGACCGGTCAGGCTTGAGAGGCCCAGCTCGCCCTCGGCGCGGTGGCGATTTTTGTCGTTAAGCCAGGTGAGCTGCGGGATGGTCAGTTCAGCGCGCTGGCCGGAGAGCGTCAGAAAACTGAGCTGGCTATCACGCAGGGTAAAGTGGTCAAACTGCCGCAGAAACAGATCGGCGATGCGATCGCCGTTGATGCCGTCGCCGCCGTCGTTATTTTGCAGCGGGGTATTGGTGTGAATTTGCAGCTGCCAGAAGGTCAGCTCGCGGAACTGCCAGCGCATATGCAGCAGGCTTTGCCAGACGTCCAGCGCCATAGAGGCGCGCTTAATAGACAGCTCGCCGCCGTCTTTAAGTCCGGCTTTAATGTCGCGGACATCCAGCGTCGGGCCGAAATTTTGCCAGCTCGCGGTTATCTGTGAGGCAGACACCGGTAATCCCGTTGCCGCCTCGATTTTCCCCAGCAGCGCCGGGCGCACGGAGTCCAGATGTGGCAAGGCGAGACGCAGGCCGCTCACCAGCAGCGCGATAATCACAATCAGTGTGGCAACGGTGAGCAGTAAAATCCCCGGCAATCGCCTCACGCATCTCTCCTTGGGTTGCAGCAGGCTGCGTAATTACATCATCACCACGTCAAACTGCTCCGGGTTATAGAGCGGTTCGATCTGGACTTTAACCTGCTTACCAACAAAAATTTCCACTTCCGCCAGCGCATGGGACTCTTCCCCCTTCAGCGTTTCAACAACGGAAGGCGATGCGTACACCAGGAAACGGTCAGAATCATAGGCATGATGCACGCGAACAATCTCGCGCATGATTTCGTAACATACCGTCTCGACGGTTTTCACCGTACCGCGACCGTGGCAGGTTGGGCACTCGGTGCATAGCACATGCTCAACGCTCTCGCGGGTACGCTTACGGGTCATTTCCACCAGACCCAGCGCGGAAAAACCGTTCACGCTGGTCTTCACGCGATCTTTACTCAGCGCCTGCTCTAATGAGTGCAGCACCCGACGGCGGTGATCTTCATTACTCATGTCGATAAAATCGATGATGATAATGCCGCCAAGATTGCGCAGGCGCAGCTGACGGGCGATAGCCTGCGTTGCTTCAATATTAGTATTGAAAATGGTGTCGTCGAGATTTCGGTGGCCAACAAAAGCCCCTGTATTGATATCGACGGTGGTCATCGCTTCGGTCTGGTCGATAACCAGATAGCCACCGGACTTGAGTTCGACTTTACGCTCCAGCGCGCGCTGGATTTCATTCTCAACATCAAACAGGTCGAAGATAGGCTGGCGACCGCTGTAGTGCTCAAGCTTACTGGTCATCTCCGGCATATATTCAGCCGTGAATTCCATGAGCGCTTCATAGGTCAAACGGGAATCGACGCGGATTTTATCCAGTTGGGCATCGGCAAAGTCACGAAGCACACGCTGCGCCAGCGCCAGTTCACCGTACAGCTGGTAGCGAGTCTGGTTGCGTTTTTTACGCTCCATCACTTTGGTCCAGACGCGTTTCAGGTAGGCGGCATCTGACGCTAAATCTTTCTCACATACCCCTTCCGCTGCGGTACGAATGATAAATCCGCCCTGCTCATCGCAGTAGTCGGCCACGACCTTCTTTAATCGGTCACGCTCGACTTCACTTTCGATACGCTGTGACACGCCGACGTGAGAAGCACCCGGCATAAAGACCAGGTAACGAGACGGTAACGTGATATCGGTAGTCAGACGCGCGCCCTTGGTGCCCAGTGGATCTTTGACCACCTGCACCATCAGATCCTGCCCCTGACGCACCAGTTCGGAAATATCGCGGACGGTAAACTGTTTTTGCTCTTCACCGGCCACACATTCGGTATGCGGCATGATATCGGAGGCATGAAGGAATGCCGCCTTATCAAGGCCAATATCTACAAAAGCCGCCTGCATTCCCGGCAAGACTCGACTGACGCGACCTTTGTAGATATTGCCTACTATTCCGCGTCGCGCTTCACGCTCAATATGAATTTCCTGCAAAATGCCGCCATCGATATACGCCACTCGCGTCTCCGATGGCGTCACGTTAACTAATAGTTCAGCCGTCATGTTTATCCCTTTTTTCACGTAGCGAGTTAAAGTCACTCAGCAACTCATACGTTTCCACCAGCGGTAAGCCGACTACGGCGTGGTAGCTGCCATTGATCTTCCTGACGAAACAGCCACCCAGCCCTTGAATACCGTATGCACCTGCTTTATCTAAAGGTTCTCCGCTCGCGACATAGTGTGTTATGTCGTCATCCGACAGCGTCCGGAAAGTGACTTCAGTCACCACCAGACAGTCGAGCGTATGCTGGCTATCAGCCAGCGCCACGGCGGTCATCACCTGATGGGTATTTCCTGAGAGCATACGCAGCATGACGGCTGCATGTGCAGCATCACGCGGTTTCTCCAGCACTTCACCGTTTAAAATGACGATGGTATCTGCCCCGAGCACAGGAAGGTCGTGAGCCGTTAATGCCACGCCCGCCTGGGCTTTTTCTCGTGCCAGTCGCCCTACATACTGCTGCGCCGATTCATGCGGACGGCGCAACTCTTCAATGCCGGGAACCACTTTCTCAAACGAAAGACCTAACTGTGTGAGAAGTTCCTGGCGACGCGGGGAACCTGAAGCAAGATAGAGAGATACCATAACGACCTTATTGAACAGCGAATTGCTGGCGAACTTTACGCATCAGAAGAAAGATCCACGGCCAGAGCACGCCGTTTACTACACTACTCCAGAACACTTCAGGTCGGAAAGAGACGTTGATCACTAAAAACTCTGCCCAGAAAACAATAATATCCGTCGCGAGCGAGAGCAGTACGACCACCAGCGCCTGTTGCCAGAGCGCCAGGTTACGAAACAGCTGATATTTGAGCGCGACCAGATAGGCGACGATGCTCAATGACATCGCACGCACGCCAAGCGTTGAACCACTGATTAAATCCAGTATGGCACCCATCACGAAGCCCGTGCCAACATTCACCCGGTGCGGCAGCGCCAGCGCCCAGTAAAGCAGAATGAGCAGAACCCAGTTTGGCCGGAAAACGGTGAGGTCTTCCGGCCATGGCATAACCTGGAGCAGCAGTGCGATAAGAAACGAGAGCCAGATGACCCAGCGTCCCTGGCTGCGGTAACTTGCCACTATTGCCCCCTTGTCGAGGGTTGTGGCGGCGTCACCGCGGACGGCGTGGTAGTAAGACCGGTCGCAGGCGCAGGCAGCTGCGGCCCCATCGTTTCCGGCGATGGCAGAACCTGAGGCATCATCTGCATCAGGCGTTCGTTGGCAACGCGGTGCACCTCTTCTGGCGTCATCGGGTTGCTACCGTTACGGTCAGCTCCCCACAGCAGCAGCAGATAACGTAAACGCTGCAGGCCCGCGGTTGGACGCGCCTGAATCACGGTATACGCGCGCTGCGTATCCAGCTTCACAGAAGAGACCACGCCCACCGGATAGCCTTCCGGGAAACGCCCACCCAGCCCCGACGTCACCAGCACATCACCGACGCGAATATCGGTATTAGCAGGCAGATGTTCGAGCTGCAGGTCATCCGTACAGCCGTTACCGGCAGCAATCACGCGGATATCGTTACGCAATACCTGAATCGGCAGCGCATGGGTTGCATCGCAAATTAGCAGCACCCGGCTGGTCAGTTTGGCAACCGCCACAACCTGACCGACAACGCCTTTGTCGCTGATAATCGGCTGCCCTTCATAGACGCCGTTAACGCTACCCTTGTCGATAACAACCTGATCGCTATACGGGTCGTTAACCGTCGAGATCACCTGCGTCACCATTTTCTGTTCGTCCTGGCGCAGCGGCGAACCTAACAGTTCACGGAGACGGGCATTTTCCTGTTTGTACTGCCCCAGCATCAGCAGGTCGCTGTTTTTCAACAACAGTTCCTGGCGTAATGCGCGGTTTTCAAGCTCAAGCTGATCGCGTGATGCCAGCGTTTGCGAAACGCTATCCAGCAGTTCACGAGGACCATTGGAAACAAAGTAGAAAGGACTGACGGCAGTATCCATGTATGTTCGGATTTGACTGAACATACCGAGGCGGCTGTCGGCGATAATGACACCCAGCGCCACCAGCACCGCCAGAATAAGGCGAATCTGCAGCGACGGGCCACGGCTAAAAATGGGCTTCATAGGCTATGCGTATTCTCGTGTCAGTGAAATTGAGGGTAGCCTGCTGGCTACCCCGAACTTCATGCTGACTACTCTTCGCTAAACAAATCGCCGCCGTGCATGTCGATCATTTCCAGCGCCTTGCCGCCGCCACGCGCTACGCAGGTCAGCGGATCTTCAGCAACAACAACTGGAATACCGGTTTCTTCCATCAGCAGACGGTCGAGATTGCGCAGCAGCGCACCGCCGCCGGTCAGCACCATACCGCGCTCGGAGATGTCGGAAGCCAGTTCTGGCGGACACTGTTCCAGCGCAACCATCACCGCGCTAACGATACCGGTCAGCGGTTCCTGCAGAGCTTCAAGAATTTCGTTGGAGTTCAGCGTGAAGCCACGTGGAACACCTTCAGCCAGGTTACGGCCGCGTACTTCGATTTCACGCACTTCATCGCCAGGGTAAGCTGAGCCGATTTCGTGTTTGATGCGTTCAGCGGTCGCTTCACCAATCAGGGAGCCGTAGTTACGACGCACATAATTAATGATGGCTTCGTCGAAACGGTCACCGCCGATACGTACGGAAGAGGAGTAAACCACACCGTTCAGGGAGATAACGGCCACTTCAGTGGTACCACCACCGATATCCACAACCATGGAACCGGTTGCTTCAGAAACTGGCAGGCCTGCACCGATTGCAGCAGCCATTGGCTCTTCAATCAGGAACACTTCACGCGCACCGGCACCCTGAGCGGATTCACGGATTGCACGACGTTCAACCTGAGTTGCGCCAACCGGCACACACACCAGTACGCGCGGGCTTGGGCGCATAAAACTGTTGCTGTGAACCTGTTTAATGAAGTGCTGGAGCATTTTTTCGGTCACGAAGAAGTCGGCGATAACACCGTCTTTCATCGGGCGGATGGCCGCAATGTTGCCTGGCGTACGGCCAAGCATCTGTTTTGCGTCATGACCAACGGCAGCGACGCTTTTCGGCGAACCTGCACGGTCCTGACGAATGGCGACCACGGAAGGCTCATTCAATACGATGCCTTGTCCTTTTACGTAAATCAGGGTATTCGCGGTACCCAGGTCAATGGACAGGTCATTGGAAAACATGCCACGAAATTTTTTCAACATACTAAGGGATAATCCTGAAAGCTGGGGCGGAAAAATAAAATCCGCTTACTTTACCAACCACACGTGGCAGCGACAAGGCGCAAAAATCATCTGCAACGGTGAAAATTAGTGCAGTTCGTTACCTTTGTTACAAATCCAACCTGACTCCTTCAGTGCAGGTAAACTCACTGCAGCTCCTTCCTGGATTTGTACCTGTCAAAGGTCGTCACATGCGTGATGCGTTATTTTTTCCGGCAAGCGGACATGCACACTCCCAGAAAAAACCGCGCGCGTCATTCTACGTGATAAACACGTTAAACAGCAGGTCAAACCGAATATCTTTGCGAATATTTTTTCACATTGGAGTCAAGTGGCTGTGAGGCGGCAAAAAAATCACCCTGACCGCCGAAAACTCCGCATTCGGTCAGCACCTGCCACTCGCTACGACTGCGGACTCCGGCAGCAAAAACCTGTATTGACGTTCCTTTACACGCTTCCACTAAACTTTGTACCAGTAGCTGGTTTTGACTCCGTTTTTCAATATTTCGCACCAGCACGGGATCTATCTTAATCAACTCAATCTCCAGTTGCTTAATCCAACTGGTGCTGACTAAGGCCAACCCCGCCTGTGTTACCGCCACCCGAACGCCCAGAGCGTGAATTAAACGCACGACTGGTTGTAAGCGCGTGATATGTTGACAGACATCTACCTCTGCAAGTTCAAAAATAATACGTCGGCGTTGCGATTTCTCGCATTGCATTAACGTATCACGCAGCCAACGCTGAAAACGTGGGCGAACCAGCGACTCGACGGTAATCTGGATTGCCAGATTTTCTTCCGGCCAGTACCCCAGAAATGGGATAAGACGGCTAATCTGCTGGCGGTCATACTCTTCACCCAGTCCAAACTCCAGTACCATCGGCAGATACTCTGCGGCAATCACCTCTTCTTTACCATCAAAGATGCGGCACATCAGCTCCCGATGATGAACTTTACCATCCAGAGTCACTGCGGGTTTCTGGTAAATACGCGGACCGCCACGACTAAGCATCTGTTCAATCAGGGTGCGCCAGCGGACATTGCCACGCCCTTTTTCCGGCAGTGAATCATCATAGATGGCCCAGCTGTTGCTACCCTGCAGAACGGCATTGCGTACGGCGGCTTCAGCATGCTCCATAACCTGTTCCGTGGTCTGCCCGCTGCGCCAGGTGCAGATACCGATATGCATCATGTCATCACGATCGAGAATTTTCGCCAACGGCAGACCATCAATCGCCTTCAATAATTGTCCGGCAATACTGTCCGCCTCTTTTAAGGTACGGTGCGGTAACAACACGGTAAAGTCGCTACGGCGATAGCGCGCCAGCAGTGCGCCCGGATAACGCAAAATAAAAGTAGAGAGCAGGTTAATCAGCGTAAAGACATGCTCTTCCGCCGCCGCCCGCCCCCAGTTATCACGCAGGAAGTCGAAATCAGGCAGACGAATCATCATCACAATGCCGTGAGAACCTACGTTTTCCTGGTCATCCAACAGCGTCGCCAGCTGGTTATCAAAGAACAGACGATTGCTTAGCCCCGTTTTAGAATCCTGCGCGGCGTAGGAACGAATGAGCGTATCAAGGCGGCTTCGCTGCTCACCGGCAAATTGTACCTCGGAGAGTAAAGTATCCAGCGCGCTGCTGGTGCGCGCCGGCCACTCGTGGATATTGCCTTTGGCCTTCGCGCCGCGATCGCCATTAAGGATACGAATCGCGCGCATCTCCAGTAACTCTTCTCCTGCCAGCTGTCGGCGGAGCCAGCGCACGGCGACAAACACCACCAGCACCATAAAGGCAATTGTCACGGTCAGCGGGGCGGTGGTTAACAGCGAACGGAAGTAGTTCGCCATCGGATCCTGATAGACCAGATGAATCGTCATGCCGGGATGTTTGAGCGATGGCACTGCCAATTCACGATATTGATAGTGACTGCCAACCGGCAGGTAGCTGCTGCTGCGCGCGTGGTGAAACAGCGATTTGCCGTTAAGTGTAAAGTCGATGCGTACAATATCGAGAGGCACCATCATCTCATCAAGCTGGCCATCCAGCTTATCAAACGAGGTGTTGACCAGCCGGTTATCCAGTACCGTGGCTACGGCCTGTACGCGATTGGCTATCTTATACTGTATGCCGTTATAGAAACTCAGCGATGAACCGATCAATGTCACAAAGATCGTCAGCCCGGTTAAGAGCGTGAAAAAGGCGGAGAACTTCGTCGTTAATCGCATCCCTGAGTTAACTCCGTAGATTAATCGTACCCGACAGATTATCGAGAACCGGCGTCCGTGTCTTACCAGAAGTAAGCACTAACATATCATACCAGGTCGGCATACTACCAAACCTAGCGGATCTGGCAATTTATTGCGCCAAATCGCTATCGCGTGATGATAAACGAGTATAGTCCGGGGTATATTTTTTCACTATAAAGTCTATGTAAGGAAGGGTTATGCAGGCTCTCATCTTAGAACAGCAGGATGGCAAAACCATTGCCGCAGTGAAGGCCGTTGACGACAGTCTGCTGCCGCAAGGTAATGTGACCGTCGATATCCAATGGTCCAGCCTTAACTACAAAGATGCGCTGGCCATTACCGGCAAAGGAAAAATCATCCGCAACTTCCCGATGGTGCCGGGGATTGACTTCGCTGGTACGGTTCACGCCAGCGACGATGCTCGTTTTACCCCAGGCCAGCAGGTGTTGCTGACCGGTTGGGGGGTGGGGGAAAACCATTGGGGTGGGCTGTCCAATCGTGCCCGCGTTAACGCCGATTGGCTGGTGCCGCAACCTGCGGGTCTGGATGGACGTAAAGCGATGATTATCGGCACCGCCGGTTTTACCGCGATGCTGTGCGTGATGGCGCTGGAAGACGCCGGCGTTCGTCCTGAAGACGGCGAAATTGTTGTTACCGGCGCCAGCGGCGGCGTCGGCAGCACCGCCATCGCATTGCTGCACAAGCTGGGTTATCAGGTGGCAGCGGTTTCCGGTCGCGAAAGTACCCATAATTACCTGCGCGCCTTAGGTGCAAGCCGTATTCTTGATCGTGCTGAGTTTGCAGAAACCCGTCCGCTGGAAAAACAGATTTGGGCCGGTGCCATTGATACCGTTGGCGACAAAGTGCTGGCGAAAGTGCTGGCACAAATGAACTACGGTGGCTGCGTTGCCGCCTGCGGTCTGGCCGGTGGTTTTGCACTGCCAACAACCGTCATGCCGTTTATTCTGCGCAATGTTCGTCTGCAGGGCGTTGACTCGGTAATGACGCCAGCAGCGCGTCGCGCTAAAGCCTGGGAACGTCTGGTTCGTGATTTACCAGAATCGTTCTTTGCCCAGAGCGCGACGGAGATTGCTTTGGCGCAGGCTCCGGAGTTTGCCGACAAGATTATCAACAACCAGATTCAGGGCCGTACGCTGGTCAAAATCGGCTAATCTGCAATTTTTCGTGATAAATTCGCAATAACACAATGCCTCCGTCATGCTTAGAAAAAAGTATGACGGAGAGCACGATGAGCCATAAAAAACTAACCGAATCGGACGTCACCGCCGAGTCCGTATTTATGCTAAAACGCCGCCAGGTCTTGAAAATGCTGGGCATTGGTACAGCGGCCGCCTCCCTTCCACTTCACGCTTCCAGCCTCACCGATTGGTTTAAAGGCAACGATCGCCCTGCGGCTCCCTCTGGCCCGGCGCTGACCTTCGATAAACCCGCCCAGTGGCAGAGTAAATTAACGCTGACGCCGGAAAATAAAGTCACTGGCTACAACAACTTTTATGAATTTGGCCTCGATAAAGCCGATCCGGCGGCCAATGCTGGCAGCTTGCCCACCAATCCGTGGAAGCTGACCATCGGCGGCGAAGTGGCGAAACCCCTGACGCTCGATCATGACGACCTGACCAAACGCTTCCCGCTAGAGGAACGTATTTACCGGATGCGCTGCGTTGAGGCGTGGTCGATGGTGGTCCCGTGGATTGGTTTCCCACTGCACAAGCTGTTAGCCGCCGTGGAGCCCACCAGCAATGCCAAATACGTGGCTTTTAAAACGCTCTACTCACCGGAGAACATGCCCGGCCAGAAGGACAGATTTATCGGCGGCGGTCTTGCCTATCCTTATATAGAAGGATTGCGCCTGGATGAAGCCATGAATCCGCTCACGTTGCTGACCGTCGGCGTATATGGCAAAGCGCTTCCGCCGCAAAACGGTGCCCCGATTCGCCTGACCGTACCGTGGAAGTATGGCTTTAAAGGCATTAAATCGATTGTCAGCATTATGCTCACCCGCGAGCGTCCCGACTCGACCTGGAATCTCGCCGCACCGAACGAATATGGTTTTTTCGCCAACGTTAACCCACACGTCGATCACCCACGCTGGTCGCAGGCGACGGAGCGTTTTATTGGTTCTGGCGGTATTCTTGATGTTCAGCGCCAGCCGACGCTGCTGTTTAACGGCTATGCTGACGAAGTTGCTTCCCTGTATCGCGGTATGAATCTGCGGGAGAATTTTTAATGCGTTTGACGTTAAAACAAGTCACCTGGCTGAAAGTTTTACTGCATTTTGCGGCATTTTTGCCGTTCGTCTGGCTGTTCTGGGCCGTCTCACAGGGACAACTGAGTGCCGATCCGGTGAAGGATATTCAGCACTTTACCGGTAGGATGGCTCTGAAATTGCTGCTGGCGACCTTGTTAGTCGCCCCGCTGGCGCGCTACGCTAAACAACCGTTGTTAATTCGCACCCGCCGATTACTCGGGCTATGGTGTTTTGTATGGGCGACAATTCACCTCACCAGCTACAGTTTGCTGGAACTAGGGATTCGGAATCTATCGCTGCTGGGGCAAGAAATCGTTACGCGTCCTTACCTGCTATTAGGATTCGCCTGCTGGTTAATTTTGTTGGCGCTGGCAGTGACATCCACGCAGGGGATGCAGCGTAAATTGGGGCGACGCTGGCAACTTTTGCATAACTTCGTCTATCTTGCCGCAATCCTCGCACCGATTCATTTTCTCTGGTCGGTGAAGATTATCTCACCCCAACCGGTGATTTACGCCGGGTGCGCCATCGCACTGCTGGCGTGCCGATACAAGAAGTTTCGCCAATGGTGGCGTTAGCGTCACGATGTGTGCGTTTTCCCGCATTTCTTTTATCGTTCGGTGTTCTTTCTACAATAGCGGTTGATAATCTTCCCTGATAAGACCAGTATTTAGCTGCCAAATGCTACGAAATAGTTATAATGTGCGACCTTGGTTTACCTGGCAGGGGTTTTAGACCTCTGAAAAGGTGACAATCGCGCATCGAAGGTATATTTTGTTTTTTACCCGAGAATTGCAGGAGATAGCAGCACTATGACTGACAAGTTTCGCATTTTGCTTTTGAACGGTCCGAACCTGAATATGTTAGGCACCCGTGAGCCAGAGAAGTACGGCACGCTGACGCTTTCCCAGATCGTTAGCCGCTTAAACGCGGAAGCCGAAACGCTGAACGTCACGCTCGACAGTCTGCAATCTAACGCCGAGTACGTCATCATCGACCGTATTCATCAGGCTAAAGACAACATTGACTATATCCTGATTAATCCGGCCGCGTTCACGCACACGAGCGTTGCCATTCGCGATGCGCTGCTGGCGGTGAGTATTCCGTTTATCGAGATTCACCTGAGCAACGTGCATGCGCGCGAACCATTCCGCCATCACTCATATCTGTCTGATATCGCTTCTGGCGTTATCTGCGGGCTTGGGGCTGACGGCTATTCATACGCTTTACAGACGGCGGTCAAACGCCTGTCACAATCACACTAAACAAAGAGTACGGAACCCACTCATGGATATTCGTAAGATTAAAAAACTGATCGAGCTGGTCGAAGAGTCTGGCATCAACGAACTGGAAATTTCTGAAGGCGAAGAGTCTGTACGTATCAGCCGCTCAGCACCGAACACCGGCTATCCAGTGATGCAGCAGGCCTACGCAGCGCCTGTTATGCAACCGCAGGCACCTGTTGCGGCAGCAGCACCGGCTGCAGCTGAAGCTCCGGCCAAAGCCGAAATCAGTGGTCACATCGTACGTTCCCCGATGGTTGGTACTTTCTATCGCACTCCAGGCCCGGATGCCAAAGCATTCGTGGAAGTTGGTCAGAAAGTTAACGTGGGCGACACCCTGTGCATCGTTGAAGCGATGAAAATGATGAACCAGATCGAAGCTGATAAATCAGGTACTGTGAAAGCAATCCTGGTAGAAAGCGGTCAACCGGTTGAATTTGACGAGCCTCTGGTCGTCATCGAGTAACGAGGCGAAGATGCTGGATAAAATTGTTATCGCTAACCGCGGCGAGATCGCACTGCGTATTCTTCGTGCCTGTAAAGAACTGGGCATCAAGACCGTCGCCGTGCACTCCACTGCGGATCGCGATTTAAAACACGTATTACTGGCGGATGAGACGGTTTGTATTGGCCCGGCTCCATCCGTGAAAAGCTACCTGAACATCCCGGCTATCATCAGCGCAGCTGAGATCACCGGCGCTGTTGCGATTCACCCAGGCTACGGCTTCCTCTCTGAGAACGCCAACTTCGCCGAGCAGGTTGAACGTTCTGGCTTTATCTTCATCGGCCCGAAAGCTGACACCATCCGCCTGATGGGCGACAAAGTGTCTGCAATCACCGCCATGAAGAAAGCCGGCGTACCGACCGTTCCGGGCTCTGACGGCCCGCTGGGCGACGACATGGACGCGAACCGCGCTCATGCTAAACGCATCGGCTATCCGGTTATCATCAAAGCCTCCGGCGGCGGCGGCGGTCGTGGTATGCGCGTTGTGCGCAGCGACACCGACCTGGCGCAGTCCATTGCCATGACCAAAGCTGAAGCCAAAGCGGCTTTCAGCAACGACATGGTGTACATGGAGAAATACCTGGAAAATCCTCGCCACGTCGAGATCCAGGTACTGGCAGATGGTCAGGGCAACGCTATCTACCTGGCTGAACGTGACTGCTCCATGCAGCGTCGTCACCAGAAAGTTGTCGAAGAAGCACCAGCACCGGGCATTACTCCGGAACTGCGTCGCTACATCGGCGAACGTTGCTCCAAAGCCTGTGTGGATATCGGCTACCGCGGCGCGGGTACTTTCGAGTTCCTGTTCGAAAACGGTGAGTTCTACTTCATTGAAATGAACACCCGTATCCAGGTAGAACATCCGGTAACAGAGATGATCACCGGCGTTGACCTTATCAAAGAGCAGCTGCGTATCGCTGCCGGTCAGCCGCTGTCCATCAAGCAAGAAGAAGTGCAGGTTCGCGGCCATGCGGTAGAATGCCGTATCAACGCCGAAGATCCGAACACCTTCCTGCCTAGCCCGGGTAAAATCACTCGTTTCCACGCGCCTGGCGGTTTTGGCGTTCGTTGGGAGTCTCATATCTACGCTGGCTACACCGTACCACCGTACTATGACTCAATGATCGGCAAACTCATCTGCTACGGTGAGACCCGTGACGTGGCGATTTCCCGCATGAAGAATGCGCTGCAGGAACTGATCATCGATGGCATCAAAACCAACGTCGATCTGCAGATGCGCATTATGAGCGACGAGCACTTCCAGCATGGTGGGACTAACATCCACTATCTGGAGAAAAAACTCGGATTACAGGAAAAATAATCCTGTTCTCGCAGCAAAAGGCCGGAATTTCCGGCCTTTTTTCTTTTTCTCTCCCCTCATCTTTTCCTTGCGGTACAATCCCCGCTTTCTTCATCACAAGGGACAAAAAATGGACAAGCGTTTTGTTCAGGCCCATAAAGAGGCGCGCTGGGCGCTGTGGCTAACCCTTCTTTATCTTGCTGCATGGTTGGCAAGTGCTTACTTACCAGACTCAATGCAGGGCTTCACCGGCCTACCGCACTGGTTTGAAATGGCCTGTCTGCTGATGCCGCTGATTTTCATCCTGCTGTGCTGGGCGATGGTGCGTTTTATCTTCCGTGATATCCCGCTGGAGGATAACGATGCAAACTGAAATTATCGTCGTGCTGGTGCTTTACCTGCTGGTCGTATTCGGCCTGTCGCTGTACGCCATGCGTAAACGCAGTACCGGATCGTTCCTCAGCGAGTACTTCCTTGGCAGCCGCTCGATGGGTGGCTTAGTGTTAGCCATGACGCTGACCACCACCTATATCAGCGCCAGCTCATTCATCGGTGGCCCAGGAGCCGCCTATAAATATGGCCTTGGCTGGGTGCTGCTGGCGATGATTCAGGTGCCGACTATCTGGTTGTCGCTTGGGGTGCTTGGCAAGAAGTTCGCTATTCTGGCCCGCCGCTACAACGCTATTACCCTCAATGACATGCTGCAAGCGCGCTACCAGAATCGCGCAGTGGTGTGGATTGCTAGTATCAGCCTGTTGGTCGCTTTCGTCGGCGCCATTGCGGTGCAGTTCATTGGCGGTGCGCGTCTGCTGGAAACCGCGGCGGGCATTAAATACGAAAATGGCTTGCTGATTTTTGGTATCACCATTGCGCTGTATACCGCGTTCGGCGGTTTCCGTGCCAGCGTTCTTAATGACACGATGCAGGGCATGGTGATGCTGGTTGGCACCATTGTCCTGCTGGTAGGCGTGGTTCACGCCGCGGGCGGGCTGCATAACGCGGTCGAAACGCTGGAGCAGATTGATCCTAAGCTGGTGTCGCCGCAGGGTGCCGACGATATCCTGACGCCAACCTTTATGACCTCTTTCTGGGTGCTGGTCTGCTTCGGAGTCATCGGTCTGCCGCACACCGCCGTGCGCTGTATCTCTTATAAAGACAGCAAGGCAGTACATCGCGGCATTATCATCGGAACCATCGTGGTGGCGCTGCTGATGCTGGGGATGCACCTGGCGGGCGCACTGGGTCGCGCGGTGCTGCCGCACCTGACCGTTCCGGACCTGGTGATCCCAACGCTAATGGTGCAGGTCTTACCGCCGTGGGCGGCGGGCTTGTTCCTTGCCGCGCCGATGGCCGCTATCATGTCAAACGTGAACGCTCATCTGCTACAGGCATCCGCGACCATCGTGAAAGATCTGTGGCTCAGCGCGAGCCCGACTAAAATGCATAATGAGCGTCGCCTGAAGCGCATCTCGACCTGGACCACGCTGGTACTGGGTATTTTGATGATGCTGGCCGCCTGGCGTCCGCCAGAGATGATTATCTGGCTAAACCTGTTAGCGTTTGGTGGGCTGGAAGCTGTGTTCCTGTGGCCGCTGGTGCTGGGCCTGTACTGGGAGCGTGCTAACGCAGCCGGAGCGCTGAGCGCAATGATCGTCGGTGGCGTCCTGTATGCCGTGCTGGCCACCTTTAAAATTCAGTATCTGGGCTTCCATCCGATTGTGCCTTCGTTACTGCTAAGTTTGCTGGCGTTTGTGGTGGGGAACCGTTTCGGTCAACCCGTCCCGCAGAACGCCGTAATTTCTACTGATAAATAAAGAGTTTTGCCATGCCGTGGATCCAACTAAAACTGAACACAACCGGCGCAAATGCCGAAGACCTTAGCGATGCGCTGATGGAAGCCGGTTCGGTCTCCATCACCTTCCAGGATACGCATGACACGCCGGTATTTGAGCCACTGCCGGGTGAAACTCGCCTGTGGGGCGATACCGACGTTATCGGCCTGTTCGATGCAGAAACCGACATGAAAGAGGTGGTTGCCATCCTCGAGCAGCATCCTCTGTTGGGTGCGGGCTTTGCGCATAAAATTGAACAGCTGGAAGATAAAGATTGGGAACGTGAATGGATGGATAACTTCCACCCAATGCGTTTCGGCGAACGACTGTGGATCTGCCCAAGCTGGCGCGACGTGCCGGACGTGAATGCCGTCAACGTGATGCTCGATCCGGGCCTGGCGTTCGGTACCGGCACCCATCCAACAACCTCCCTGTGCCTGCAGTGGCTGGACGGGCTGGATCTGGAAGGTAAAACGGTTATCGATTTTGGCTGTGGTTCCGGGATCCTTGCGATCGCTGCACTGAAGCTGGGTGCAGCAAAGGCTATCGGGATCGATATTGATCCGCAGGCCATCCAGGCCAGCCGTGATAACGCGCAGCGTAACGGCGTTTCCGAACGTCTGGAACTGTATCTGCCGCAGGACCAGCCAGAGGCCATGAAAGCCGACGTGGTGGTCGCTAACATCCTGGCAGGCCCATTACGCGAGTTAGCCCCATTAATCAGCGTGCTGCCGGTTACAGGCGGCCTGCTGGGCCTTTCCGGTATTCTGGCAAGCCAAGCGGAAAGCGTTTGTGAAGCTTACGCCGATCTCTTTGACCTCGATCCAGTGGTGGAAAAAGAAGAGTGGTGCCGGATTACCGGGCGCAAAAAATAATCGTTTTTCAATGCGGCCTACGGGCCGCATTTTCCCCTGTTATTTCCCCCTCCCACCTCATAAATGAGAAGCAGATCTCATTTATTGCTCCATTTTCGTTCATAAAATCATCTCTTTATTCACTAAGTCGTATGCATTACGTAAGAAAGCGCGAGAAGTTTTACGATTTTATTCATGTGCACAAATTATCCAGTTTTATTTAATGTGATGATTAATATAGATATTTATTAACCATTCGCTCCCGGTGCTGAGATTCATTGATCTACAACATCTGATTGCTCAAAGTTTGGCCTTTCATCTCGTGCAAAAAATGCGTAATATACGCCGCCTTGCAGTCACAGTATGGTCATTTCTTAACTCATGCGCATCGGACAATATCAGCTCAGAAATCGCCTGATCGCAGCACCTATGGCTGGCATCACTGACAGACCATTCAGGACGCTGTGCTACGAGATGGGAGCCGGTTTAACGGTATCCGAGATGATGTCCTCAAACCCGCAGGTTTGGGAGAGCGACAAATCTCGTCTACGAATGGTGCACATTGATGAACCAGGTATTCGTACCGTGCAAATTGCCGGAAACGATCCTGAAGAGATGGCCGGAGCCGCCCGCATTAATGTGGAAAGCGGCGCTCAGATTATTGATATCAATATGGGCTGTCCGGCAAAAAAGGTGAATCGCAAGCTCGCAGGTTCAGCCCTACTGCAATACCCGGATCAGGTGAAGGCTATCCTGGAAACGGTTGTTAAGGCAGTGGACGTTCCTGTCACGCTCAAGATTCGCACTGGCTGGGCTCCAGAGCACCGTAACTGTGTAGAAATTGCCAAACTGGCTGAAGACTGTGGCATTCAAGCTCTGACTATTCACGGACGCACACGCGCCTGCTTGTTTAACGGAGAAGCTGAGTACGACAGCATTCGGGCAGTTAAGCAGAACGTTTCCATTCCGATTATCGCGAATGGTGACATTACTGACCCGCTTAAAGCCAGAGCTGTACTCGACTATACGGGGGCTGATGCCCTGATGATAGGACGTGCGGCTCAGGGAAGACCCTGGATCTTTCGGGAAATCCAGCATTATCTGGACACTGGGGAGCTGCTGCCTCCACTGCCTCTGGCAGAGGTGAAGCGCTTGCTCTGTTCGCATATTCGGGAACTGCATGACTTTTATGGTCAGGCGAAAGGGTACCGAATTGCGCGGAAACACGTATCCTGGTATCTCCAGGAACACGCTCCAAATGACCAGTTTCGGCGCACATTCAACGCCATTGAAGATGCCGGCGAACAGCTGGCGGCGTTGGAGGCATACTTCGAAAATTTTGCGTAATTAGAAATAAAGAGCTGACAGAACTATGTTCGAACAACGCGTAAATTCTGACGTACTGACCGTTTCTACCGTTAACTCTCAGGATCAGGTAACTCAAAAGCCCCTGCGTGACTCGGTTAAACAGGCACTGAAGAACTATTTTGCTCAACTGAATGGTCAGGATGTTAATGATCTGTATGAGCTGGTACTGGCTGAAGTAGAACAGCCCCTGTTGGACATGGTGATGCAATACACCCGTGGTAACCAGACCCGCGCTGCCCTGATGATGGGTATCAACCGTGGTACTCTGCGTAAGAAACTCAAAAAATACGGCATGAACTGATACTAGTCAGTTAAGTTGCTGTTTAAGAAGGCGCTACTCGGCATGGGGACGCGCCTTTTTTATTGCTCTTTTTACGCCGCAGAATAAACGATCCGATACCCGCTTTCTGCCCGGATCAACTGCGCGAATCCACTACCGGAAAAATGCATCCCGGCCACCAGCAGCTCTTCCTTCGCCACCTGCGCCATTATCTCTTTACGCGATGCTTGTGCCTGTATCGGGTCAATATCAAAGGCCACCATCACCTCCGGCCGTGCCGTCTGAATATGCGGGAAATGGACAATATCCCCCCAGATAAGCAAGCACATATCAGCCGCATCAATTCTGAATCCAGTATGCCCCGGCGTATGGCCCGGCAATGGGATTGCGGAAATCCCCTTCACAATAGGCTTATCATCCAGGAAATGGACCCGTGGGCCATAAACGGCCAACGTTTGACGCACGCGTGCAAAGTTCAACTGCCTCCGCTCGTTTGCCTGCGCCAGGTATTCATCATTTTGCCAGTACGCCACTTCAAGTGGATGCAGGTATAGTTGTGCGCGAGGATAAACGGCTTCACCGTTGCCATCCAATAGCCCACCAATGTGATCGGGATGCGCATGCGTCAGTAAGACAGTATCCACCTCATCAGGCATGACTCCGGCCGCCAGCAGATTAGACTTTAACTGACCCCCTACATTGTTAACACCACCCGTCCCTGAATCCACCAGCATAGTGCGCCCACGCCCGCGGATCAGATAGCCATAGATATGGAGGTTGTTGGGTTCAACAATTCCAGCATTGCGCTGTATCTCTCCCGCCTCCGCTACATCAATCCCCGAGAGCAGTTCCAGGCTAGCCGCCATATTGCCGTCACTCAGTGCCGTGACCTGAAAATCACCCACCTGACGGAAAACATCATGCATAAAAACCTCATTATGAGCAGGATCGGTAATAAACAAGATGACAGATACCGAATGCGGAGGACAGCGTAAGAACGATTGAATGAATTATTTTCAGGTATTACAACCGGTAAGACAGACGTTTACTGATTGACCTCTAGAGTAGGTTGAGTCTCCCAATGGTGTTGCGAGCACAAGATGGCCATGATGTTATCGACCAGCAGGGGCGCCTGTTGGTAGAGATCGAATTGCTGCGGATCCATTAACCAGTTTTTGATAATACCGCTGAAAGCACTGTGTAATATAATCAATGTGATTTCGATATTTGTATCAACAGGCAATATTTTGTTACGGACGCACATCTGTAATTCACTGCGCATATAATCATAATTAAAGCCTATCTTCCTCCTGATTTCAGTTTCTGACATCATTTCACTACTGAATTCACATTTATGATACAGAATTTGCATCAATGCGCGTTGTTTGGGATTTTCAGCAATATATTGCAAAGCGATGATAAATTTATTTCTTAGTTTTCCTAACGGATTACTATCGCCAAGCTGTATCAATTTATCATGCGTTAACTCGCGCAGCGGTGACTGTTCTTGCCACATCGCATTAAATAATTCGCTTTTACTGGCAAAATGCCAATAAACCGCTCCCCGCGTAACCCCTGCAGCGTCGGCGATGTCCGTCAATGTCGTACTACTGAAACCGCGCAATGCAAACTGCTCGATAGCCGCGTTAAGCAGCATCTGTCGCGTCTGGAGTGCCTCTTCTTTCGTTCTTCTGGCCATAAAATATTTCGCTTACCACTAAATGTGCGGTGTTTAGAATATTCCATTTAATTAAATTTACCATTCAGATTACACGGAGCGCTTATAAAAAATCGGCGTCATTAAAAATTAATAAATTCACAATAAATATAACAATTGAATTCATATTCACATAATGAATGCATAGTACTCACCACTTCCTGAATTAAATGTGCAAACTCTGTTATTTTATGTATTTGTGCCTTTGTTGATGCACGAAAAATAACTAACCCTTACATCCACCGGTGTTTATTTGTAGGATAACAAACTATTTTTTATTCACACTTTCTTTCACGGATTTTTAGCCAACGCGGGTTATCAATCTACAAGGAACTGCAATGACGAGTTACGCTAGGGTTACACTTTTATCGAGCTTAATTATCTCCGTGGCACTACTGAGCAGTTGCGATAATTCAGGGGAGCAACAAGCGCACGCGCCAACGCCTCAGGTCACTGTTCATGTTGTGAACAACGCGCCATTGTCTATTACCACCGAACTGCCGGGTCGTACCTCCGCATTTCGCGTTGCAGAAGTCCGTCCGCAGGTGAGTGGGATAATCCTTAAACGCAACTTCACCGAAGGCACAGATATACTGGCCGGACAATCGCTGTATCAAATCGATCCGGCGACCTATCAGGCAGCCTATGGCAGCGCAAAGAGTGATGAGTCAAAAGCGCAGGCCGCTGCGGTTATCGCTCACCTGACGGTAAAACGCTACGTTCCACTGCTGGGTACGCAATATATCAGTCGGCAGGATTACGATCAGGCGGTGGCGACTGCTCATCAGGCCGATGCTGATGTGATGGCGGCCAAAGCAGCCGTTGAGAGTGCGCGTATTAACCTGGCCTATACCAAGGTAACGTCGCCAATCGCGGGGCGCATTGGTAAATCAAGCGTGACGGAAGGTGCGCTGGTCACTAATGGCCAATCTAATGCCATGGCTACCGTGCAGCAGCTTGATCCTATTTACGTCGATGTCACCCAATCCAGTAGCGATTTTATGCATCTGAAACAAGAGAGCCTGCAACAGGGTGGCGCGGCCAAAAGCGTTCAGTTAATCATGGAAAACGGTCAGGCATATGCGCTGAAAGGCACACTGCAGTTTTCTGATGTCACCGTCGATGAAAGCACCGGTTCAATTACTTTACGAGCCATCTTCCCAAATCCACAGCACACGCTGCTCCCAGGCATGTTTGTCCGTGCACGTATCGATGAAGGCGTAAACCCGAGCGCAATGCTAGTCCCTCAGCAAGGGGTGAACCGCACACCACGCGGCGATGCAACGGTCATGCTGGTTAACGATAAAAACCAGGTAGAAGCACGCAATGTCGTTACCGCACAGGCCATTGGCGATCAGTGGTTGATTAGCAGCGGTCTGAAAGCCGGCGATAAAGTGATTATTAGCGGCCTGCAGAGAGCACATCCAGGCATAACCGTGCAGCCAGAAGAAGAGACCGCAGCCCCAGCTGCACAATAAGGTACCGACCCTATGTCAAAGTTTTTTATCCATCGACCGGTGTTTGCGTGGGTGTTGGCCATCATCATGATGATGGCCGGCGGCTTAGCTATTTTGCATCTGCCTATCGCCCAGTATCCAACCATCGCGCCACCTGCCGTCGCCATCTCCGCAACTTACCCTGGCGCTGATGCGCAAACCGTACAGGACACTGTTACCCAGGTTATCGAACAGAACATGAGCGGTATCGATAACCTGATGTATATGTCCTCGACGAGCGACTCTTCTGGTTCTGTGACTATTACGCTGACCTTTGAGTCCGGGACCGACCCGGATATCGCCCAGGTTCAGGTACAGAATAAGCTACAACTGGCAACACCGCTGCTGCCGCAAGAAGTTCAGCAACAAGGGATTAGCGTAGAGAAATCGAGCAGTAACTTCCTGATGGTCGCCGGGTTTATTTCTGAAAACCCGAATACGGTACAGGACGATATCGCTGATTACATCGCATCCAATGTGAAAGATCCTATCAGCCGCCTTAACGGCGTTGGTGATGTGCAGCTGTTCGGTGCCCAATATGCCATGCGCATCTGGCTTGATGGCAATCTACTGAATAAATACAACCTGACGCCGGTCGACGTTATCAACCAGCTGAAAGTGCAGAACAATCAGATCGCCGCCGGCCAGTTGGGCGGGACGCCATCGGTGAAAGGACAGCAGCTTAATGCGTCAATTATTGCCCAGACACGACTGAAAGATCCGGCAGAATTTGGCAAAGTCACCCTGCGCGTCAACGCTGACGGTTCTGTGGTGCACCTGAGCGACGTCGCCCGTATAGAACTCGGTGGCGAAAACTATAACGTTGTCGCACGTATTAATGGAAAACCAGCCTCTGGTCTTGGGATCAAACTAGCAACCGGTGCCAATGCGCTGGATACCGCAAATGCCATTAAAACCAAACTAAAAGAGCTGGAACCTTTTTTCCCACAGGGGATGAAAGTGGTGTATCCCTACGACACCACACCGTTTGTGACCTTATCCATCCATGAAGTTATCAAAACGCTGTTCGAAGCGATTATTCTCGTCTTCCTTGTGATGTATCTGTTCTTGCAGAACATCCGCGCGACGCTTATTCCGACAATCGCAGTTCCAGTTGTATTGCTGGGTACCTTCGCGGTGCTGTCGGTATTTGGCTACTCGATAAATACGCTAACCATGTTTGGGATGGTGCTCGCGATAGGCTTGCTTGTAGATGATGCCATCGTGGTGGTCGAAAACGTCGAGCGCGTGATGGTCGAAGAAAAACTCTCCCCCATCGAAGCGACGGAGAAATCCATGTCGCAGATTCAGGGTGCGCTGGTCGGCATTGCGATGGTGCTCTCGGCGGTCTTTGTTCCAATGGCCTTCTTTGGTGGCTCAACCGGCGCCATTTATCGCCAGTTCTCCATCACTATTGTTTCAGCAATGGCGCTGTCGGTTCTGGTAGCCTTAATCCTCACGCCCGCACTGTGCGCCACACTGCTGAAACCGGCCTCCGCCGAACACCATGAGAAGAAAGGTTTCTTTGGCTGGTTCAACGCGAAATTCGAGTACAGCGTGAACCACTACACCAATAGCGTGAGCGGTATTCTCCGCGGCACCGGACGTTATCTGATCATTTATCTGCTGATTGTAGCGGGTATGGCGGTACTGTTTATGCGCCTACCTACCTCTTTCCTGCCAGAAGAGGATCAGGGGGTGTTCATGACCATGATTCAGCTACCTGCCGGTGCGACACAAGAACGCACGCAGAAAGTACTGGATACGGTCACAGACTATTATCTGAATAACGAGAAGGCGAATGTGCAAAGCGTCTTTACCGTTAACGGCTTCAGCTTTAGTGGCCAGGGCCAGAACTCCGGCATGGCATTTGTCAGCTTGAAACCCTGGGATGATCGGAGCGGTGAAGAGAACGGTGCCCAATCGATAATCAAGCGTGCCACCATGGCATTCAGCCAGATTAAAGACGCGATGGTCTTCCCATTCAACATGCCCGCCATTATCGAACTGGGTACAGCGACAGGTTTTGACTTTGAGCTCATCGATCAGGCCAGCCTTGGCCACACGGAGCTAACCAAAGCACGTAATCAACTTTTGGGCATGGTGCAGCAGCACCCTGACCAGCTAGTTCGCGTACGTCCGAATGGTCTGGAAGACACGGCTCAGTTCAAACTTGATGTCGACCAGGAAAAAGCACAGGCGCTGGGCGTGTCGCTATCAGACGTCAACGAGACTATCTCTGCTGCACTCGGGGGTTACTACGTTAACGACTTTATCGACCACGGGCGAGTGAAGAAAGTATACGTTCAGGCCGATGCGAAGTTCCGTATGCTTCCGAGCGACGTCAATAATATGTATGTCCGTAGCGCCAACGGTGAAATGGTACCGTTCTCTGCCTTTGTAACCTCTCATTGGGTATATGGCTCTCCACGTCTGGAACGTTACAACGGCCTGCCTTCTATGGAGATCCTCGGAGAAGCAGCTCCGGGAAAAAGTACCGGTGAGGCCATGGCATTAATGGAACAACTGGCCACTAAGCTACCTACAGGCATCGGTTTTGACTGGACCGGTATGTCTTACCAGGAACGCTTATCCGGTAATCAAGCGCCGGCGCTGTACGCAATTTCATTGATCGTTGTCTTCCTATGCCTGGCTGCACTGTATGAGAGCTGGTCAATCCCGTTCTCCGTCATGCTGGTTGTCCCACTAGGCGTAGTCGGAGCACTGTTAGCTGCATCGCTACGTGGTATGAATAATGATGTTTACTTCCAGGTCGGTCTGCTAACCACGATCGGCCTGTCGGCGAAAAACGCCATTTTGATCGTCGAGTTTGCTAAAGATCTTATGGATAAAGAGGGGAAAGGGGTTATTGAAGCCACGCTTGAGGCATCACGCATGCGTCTGCGACCTATCCTCATGACCTCTCTGGCCTTTATCCTTGGCGTAATGCCACTAGTTATCAGCCATGGTGCGGGCAGCGGCGCACAGAACGCAGTGGGTACCGGCGTTATGGGTGGAATGCTGACGGCCACGTTGTTGGCTATCTTCTTTGTCCCAGTGTTCTTTGTCATGGTCAGACGCCGGTTCAGCAAACAAACCTAATAATCGGTTTTCAACACCGGAGATAGCGCCTTCGGGCGCTTTCTTTTTGCCTGGAAGATAACAACCAAGATCTCAATACGTTAGTGTAACTCTCACTTTATTACGCTGTATAACGCATATATTCGTTATTTATCCCTCCATTATTTCCTCACGATCTTGTTGATGGCAATGCCCGTTCTCCATGATTTTTACATAGCACATAAATTGAGATTATTTCCCATATCAAGACGATATAGCTGAGGTGGTAAAATAAGCCATTCCGTAATACGGCATCTTCCTGTCGTATTGAAACGGACTCTTTAGAGGCACTATCATGAAAAAATTTATTCTGGTGACGGTTCTGGCAACATTGCTTGCTGGCTGTGCACATGAGTCTCCTTGCGTACCGGTATACGACGATCAGGGCCGTCTGGTCCACACCAATACCTGTATGAAAGGAACGACGCAGGACAACTGGGAAACAGCAGGTGCCATCGCTGGCGGCGCAGCTGCGTTAGCTGGTTTAACGTTAGGTATCGTAGCTCTGACCAAATAACACAGCGGCTGGATAATACATTTTCCGCTCTTCTTCCGCGCTTATCGGCATTTATCTAAATGGCATAAGCGCGGAATGATAAAGTTATCTTCCAACATATTTCCATTCTTTTAGATCATTCAAATAGCTCACCATCTTATATTCAAATTCACAATAATAATCGATGAAATATACGGTGACACACCCACTAAATTAAGGGTTTTCCTGGGTAAAATAGCAGGGAAAATCTCTTCACAGCGGCATATTGCAGATATAAAAAAGGCTCATCCCGATGAATGAGCCTTTTTTAAAAAATAAAATACATAAACAAAAAGCCCAGTCTCTCGACTGGGCTTTTTGCTTTATTTGATGTCTGGCAGTTCCCTACTCTCGCATGGGGAGACCCCACACTACCATCGGCGCTACGGCGTTTCACTTCTGAGTTCGGCATGGGGTCAGGTGGGACCA